>JAHEKF010000152.1 GCA_024638465.1 Rhodospirillaceae bacterium
CGACGAGTCGTGGCACGTAGTCGAAGCCGCGCATGGTGGGCGCCGTGAAGTGCTTGAACATGTAGGCGGTCACGGTGAACGAGCGTGGGTCAGCGGGATCGGGCACTCCAGTCATCGCGAGCTTCTCGATGCCTTCCGTTGTCTTGGGTTCGAGCTCGACACGTAGGATCTCGGTTCCCTTGCGCACCGCGCTCCCGATCACAGTGGAGCCTTCTTCGCAGAGTGTGATCGATTCCGCCATCTTCTTGGGATAGCCAAAGACCTCGCGGCCCCCGGCCATGGCCATGTCGTCGTCGACGGGCATCGACAAGCAGTACATTCCGGAGCGGCCACGGTGCTCGGCCTGAACGAACAGGGCGGCCTCGTTGTAGACCGTGCCGAAGCTCGTCTCGGGATACTTCGCGACGAAGGCCAACGCCAAGGGGTTCTGCGGTGACCTGAGGGGACGCGGGAGAATCGTGGACAGCACGCTGGCGTCCGTACGAAAGACCGCAGCGACCATCTCGGCTCCCGGGAACTCCGCTGACCAGTCAGCCGTTTGAAGCTGCTTCAGCTCATCTCTATCGAGTGCGTACAACATGACTCGAGCCTCCTTACTCATTGTGAAGACTGTCCAACCAATCGAGTATCTCACCGGTCGCCAGGTCGATCCGGCCGACTTGGCAGTGTTGATCTCCTCCCTCCTCGGCGGTAAAGAGCCGAGTTCGAACGGATCGGGCTGCCGTCAGGGCGGCTGTTTGAAGCTCAAGGAACTCGACGGGGACGAAGTGATCGTTTTCGCCTGCCAAGAGCAGCACGTCTTGCTCGATCAACGGCGACAAGTCCTTCGTTTGGTATGGCGTGAACTCGTAGAGGTAGTCGAACGGGGTTTCGGAACCGGTGATGTACATGCCGTGGGTGATCATCCAGTCCGCCGCATCGTCCTGCTGTCGGACGGCGCCAGCATGTTCCATTGGTCGAACCAGGCCTTCGGATCGAATTCTCGAAGCTTCGGTGCAATCTCCAACAGTTCTTCCTCACGGCAAGCTTCCGCGCCGTGAGTGAGAACGCGATTCATCTGAAAGTTGAGATTGTGAAGCGGCAAAAGCTGTTTAAACGCCATTTTGATCTCCTCGTGCAGGAAGTGCTTGCTGATGAAGTCGATTTGAACATGTTGGTAAAACGGGTACGTTGACTCGCATCAATTGTGTGGTGTTGCACGCCAGCCGCCCGAAGGTGTGCTTGAGATCGTGCGCTCTAACTTGCTCTAGGTCACATGGCTTCCTAGCTCGGTGCCATGCGCACTGCAGGTCCCGGATTACCTTCCGCTTGTTCGACAGAGGTGGTTACGTGTCAACTTCGGTTCGGTATCAATACAATTTTGGCAGCAGGCGTATTGCCCGCAGCTAGATCGGAAAACGCCGCTGCGCCTTCGCTGAGCGGACGCTGCTCTATCCAGTCCAGTGAACCCAACGCGCCAGAGTACAACGCGTTTACCGTGGCCCTGACATCCACCATGGTGTAGGTGTAACAACCGATGAATGTGACTTCCTGCAAAGTGAACTTACGCACATCGAGCCCGCCGTTGTTATCCATCAAGCCGATATGCACCACGACTCCGCCGGGTTTGACTGCCTTCGATGCCGCTTCGCGCGTGGGGGCGCCACCCACCGCATCGATGACGATGTCCCAGCTATCGGCCTCGGGTGCTGCATCATTGAGAGGATCATAGACTTCACAGGAGCCGGATCGTTCGACCGTTTGGCGGCGGAGCTGATTGGTTTCGCCGAGACGAATATTACGACAACCGTGACTGTAGAGAATCAACGCCACTGAAATGCCGATTGCTCCCCCGCCGAGGACCAGTACTCGAGAATCCGCCATTGGCTTCCGACCCAGTCTCTCGCCTTCCAGTACGGCGTGCATCGCCGTGGCGACCGGTTCGGTCAGCGCGGCGTGGGCATAGCTCATGTCATCGGGAATGCTGACCAGGTTACGCTCGGGCATCCTGAGCAGCTCGGAAAACGCGCCCTGCCTCGGTTGCATACTGATAATCTGGCGCGAGCGACACAGATTTGTGCGACCGCTAAGACAGTCGTCGCACTGACCACAGGTGACCAGCGGATTTACCACAACTCGTTGTCCCTTACGGCTGCCACTGACGACTTCGCCACTCACTTCGTGACCGAGGATGAGCGGCGCCGGACGCCGTTCGTCATGGCCGTAATAGGCGTGCATATCGGAGCCGCAGATACCGCTGGCTTCGACGCGGATGAGCGCTTCGCCGGCTTCCGGCTTCGGATCGGGTTCGTCCCGATACTCGAGTTCCATGGGTGAGGTATAAACCAGTGCTTTCATATCTAATCCGGGTATTTTACCAGTATCCCGAGCGAAGACGCAGGACAGATGCGTCT
>JAHEKF010000081.1 GCA_024638465.1 Rhodospirillaceae bacterium
AATCGACGTCCGTCTCGAGATTCCGGATCGCCGTTTCGTTCGCCTGAATGGCCAAGGTGTGTCCCGATACTGTTACTTCAGCGGTTGAAAGACGCTGTGCATTGTCGTTCACCGCTGTCTCAACAGCGGCAAAGTTCGCATTCACTTCCGCTGCGACGGCCGGGGTCCCTGATTGAAACGTGTGTGGGATCGTCACTTCGTCGGCAATCGCGAACGAAGATGCCCCTAGGCTTACGGAGATGAAAAAACACTTTAAGAGCTTCATTTTCCTACTCCCAATTGGTCTGATCCCAGCTGCCCTGTCCCCACACCAGTGTCTCGCCGCCGGCGTCTGTGATGTTCACGGTAGCTGATGAAATTGCGCCGAGTGTGGCTCCGGAGATATTGCTCAATGTCACCGTAAACGACTCCAAAGGCTCTACTGAATTATCATCAATGATCGGAATACTGATCGTTTGGTTACCGGAGAGCCCATCAACCCAAGTCAACGTGCCAGTCGCAGCGGTATAGTCGGCACGACCCACAGCGGTGCCATCCGAAGTGGCGTAATCCACGGATACCACACCAGAGCTACCGCCACTGCGGTTGACCCGGATGTTGACGATGGTCGCCTCAGTGGCATCGAAAGAGGCCTCCAGAAATTGTAGGGTCCCGGGGAGTCCGGGGGTAGGTCCGCCATCGCCACCCCCGCCGCCACCCGTCGCCAGGGTGGTCAAAAGTCCCAGCATGACCAGCGGAATGAGGCCCAAGGGGCGTAGCATGGTTGTTTGACGTTTGCGTTCACCCACGCCGATCGTCCTTCGGCGCTGTGCGCCGGATCAGGAGGTACGCGACAGCGGCCCCCAGCGCGATGGAAATAAGGTCCCCGGGATCGAAGGTGCCGGAGCTGAAAAAACTGTCCGTTTGATGCAGGACCGGCAGTTGTCCGAACCAGCCCGGCATGAACTGAACGAGGCGTTCAGCAATTTGCGGATGTTGTCCGACCTCAAATGCGGAATCTACCCCGAACCACACTAGGCAAGCCGTAAGACCGACTCTCTGGCCACCGCCGAACCAGGCGGCCGTCAGGAGGCTGAAGGCAAAGACATGGGTGAAGGTGGGTAGACTATGGCCCACAGGCCCGAAGAGCGCGGGCAGCACCTCAGAGAGGTTGATGATGCCGACGAGAGGCAACTGCTCGGCCGGCCGGTCCAGCACATACACCAGCGTCCCAACGACAAGGACGAGTAAAGCGACCGCGGCCTGCGCCCGGTTCGTGACGGGTCGAACCTGCGCGTCGTGCTTTTTAAGGCCTCCCCCCATGATCTCCAGTCATTTGTAAGCCCGTGTTTGCTTAGATATGGGCCTCAAGACACTGGAAACGAATACGGGGATTTACCTACGGTGAGTTCCCGTTCTGACTGAACGTCCGCTTTTCTCCCGAAAGCAGACGTTCACAAAACCCGATTTAGACTCCGTCTCAATGTCCGCTTTCGGCCAGAAGCCGCCATTCGCATATATCTGAAAACGTGCATAAAAGCCTTCGCGTTAACGGTTAACGCGGCTGCTTTTGGCGCCGGAAGCAGTCATCTCCGAGAATCGGCCCACCCGATTCTACGATTCGCTCTATTCGCTATCAGCCTTCAGGATCGCTTTGCGCAGCAAACCTAAAGTAGATTCTTGGATTTGTTTCCGCGGAAACACGCGAGCGCCGAAATCGATTGTCGAAGCGACCTCGATTTCGCTGAGCTGGTAACCATGTGTCCGGAATGGACCCTGGAAAGACCGGCGGAGAGGGACGGATTATTCGCCGCCTGCGGCGTCTCACCCCTCGAGGGGGCCGCTCGCTCACTTCGTGAGCTCCGCGTTTGTCGGCCAGCTGCGCCGGCCTCCGATCGAACCGAAGGGTTCCGGATTCCATCTCCCTTTCCGCCAGATACGATAAAGCCCCTTTCGGGGCTTCGGTATCTGGCGGAGAGGGAGGGATTCGAACCCTCGAAGGGCTATTAACCCTTACTCCCTTAGCAGGGGAGCGCTTTCGACCACTCAGCCACCTCTCCGGTAAAGGGGTTTTCGGTCGCGCCGCAGAATTCTAACGGGTCACGCGCTGATTGGCGACGGCAACCTCTGCAAGGCGTCCGCTCGCAGTACCTTCGATAGCCGGAGTCGGGAATGACTGCCGCGGCCGAACGGCCACAGCATTCGACAAGCTAAACCGGACTAGTGGCTGGCGCCGACCGCTTGTGGCCGGCTCGCTTCCTCAGTCGCCTGTTCGCGTTTAATTCTCTCGTAGATTTCTTCGCGGTGAACAGCAATTTCTTTCGGAGCATTGACTCCGAGACGAACCTGATTTCCTTTCACGCCAAGAACCGTCACAGTGACATCGTCCCCGATGACCACCGTTTCCCCCACTCTTCGGGTCAAGATCAGCATAGCCAAACTCCTTCTCGGTCCTGTCACCGGCTGGCCTCGCCACGCTATCCTGCGCGTCATGCTGGTTGAGGCTGCAGTAACCGCCCTTCGGTTCTCGACCCGACCGTGCGCAGATTCTATTCCGCGTGGGTCACGAACGTCCGTGGCTCGGCTGGCTGTAAATTCTTATTAATTCGCGCCAGCCCCCCTGAGACGGGCCCCTAATACGCCCATCGACGCTCTTAGTCTAAAGCATTTTGGGACGCCAATGCCGGACGATTTAGAATCAGTCTAAGTTTCGGATTCGATTCGCGCCGCCACTTCGGTGCGCACAAGGGCCAGCGCGGCGTCCAGCTGGCCCGGATCGGAGCCTCCAGCCTGGGCGAAGTCGGGTCGGCCACCGCCGCGGCCGCCGACTTTCTCCGCCACGGGCCTGATCAGATCGCCGGCCTTCAGGGATTTTGTTAAGTCCTTCGTGACGCTGGCGACCAGCCGTACTTTATCGTCCTCGACCGCGCCAAGTACGACCACGCCCGTGCCGAGCCGGTCCCTGAGCTTGTCGGCGGCCTCTCTAAGCGCCTTCGAGTCGGCACCGTCGAGACGAGCCGCGAGAACCTTGATTCCGCCCACGTCCTCGGCTCCGTCGAGAAGATCCTGCCCACCGCCTGTCGCGAGTTTGCCCTTGAGCGTCGTTAGTTCGCGTTCCAGGGCGCGATTACGTTCGATGAGCGAGCGAACCTTGTCGGCGACGTCGTCACGCCCCCCCTTCACGAGCCCGGCGATATCTCTTAACAAGGCCTCGTTGGTCTGCAGAAACTCGAGCGCTCCCGGACCCGTCACTGCTTCGATTCTGCGAACGCCGGCCGCGATGCCGCTTTCCGCCGTGATCTTGAGAAGACCGATATCGCCGGCGCGAGATACATGCGTGCCGCCGCAGAGCTCCGTGGAGAACTCACCAATCCGCAGTACGCGAACATCTTCGGCGTACTTGTCGCCGAAGAATGCCAACGCGCCACTGGCGATCGCATCCTGGTACGGCATCACTTTGGTCTCTGCCGGCGAATTGATTCGGATCTGCTCATTTACGATAGATTCGAGTTCCGTCAGCTCGCCCGCTGTCAACGCTTCGTAATGCGAGAAATCGAATCGGAGCCGGTCGGGCGCGACCAGCGATCCCTTCTGTTGCACATGCTCGCCGAGAACTTTTCGCAATGCGGCGTGCAGCAGGTGCGTGGCAGAATGGTTGAGAACGATCGCCGCACGCCGTCCCGCATCGACGCGTGCCTGAATCTGGTCACCGATCGCGAGCGTACCCTCGACGAGTTCGCCAACGTGCGCGTAAGCGTTACCGGTCTTCTGAGTGTCGTCGACTCTGAATCGCACCCCCGCACCGGAAAGTTCGCCGGTATCTCCGACCTGCCCGCCGCTCTCCGCGTAACACGGTGTGCGGTTCAGGATGACGACAGCAGCAGCCGCCGCATCAATCGATTCAACAGCGTTGCCGTCGACGAATAATCCGGTCACCTCAGCGCCCGCTGTCAGCGTATCGTAGCCAAGAAACTCGGTTGCCGTGTCTACTCTCGGCAGTTCGGAAATCTCGACCTTGAACTGGCTCGACTGCCTGGCGCGCTCTCGCTGTGCCGCCATTGCGCTTTCGAAGCCCGCGTGATCGACGGACAAGCCACGCTCGCGCGCGATGTCCGCCGTCAAGTCCTCAGGAAATCCATAGGTATCGTATAACTTGAACACCGCGTCGCCGGGGATAACGCCCTTCCCGGGCAGGCCGGCAATGGTCTCTTCCAGAATTTTCATGCCTTGTGTCAGCGTCTCGGCGAAGCGTTCCTCTTCCTGCAGCAGAACACGCTCGGCGTGCTCACGAAGCTTGCTGAGCTCGGGGTAGGCCGCGCCCATCTGCGCTTCCAGGGCCGCGACCAGCTTGTGGAAGAATGGCTCTTCGACGCCCAGCTTGTAGCCGTGGCGGATCGCGCGCCGGATGATCCTGCGAAGCACGTAGCCACGACCTTCGTTACCCGGCAATACACCATCGACGACCAAAAAAGCGCAGGCCCGAATGTGGTCCGCGATCACATTCAGAGACTTGCTCTCTTTGTCCGTTGCGCCGGTTACGACAGCCGCAGCGTCTATCAGAGAAGCGAACAGATCCGTCTCGTAGTTTGAATGTACGCCCTGCATCACCGCGGCCAGTCGCTCGAGCCCCATGCCCGTATCAACCGAGGGCTTGGGCAGCGGCGTTAGCTTCCCGGTCGAATCGCGGTTGTACTGCATGAAGACCAGATTCCAGACTTCGACGTAGCGGTCACCGTCTTCGTCCGGAGACCCCGGCGGGCCACCGGGAACCTGTTCGCCGTGATCGTAGAAAATCTCCGTGCAGGGACCACAGGGACCCGTATCGCCCATAGCCCAAAAGTTATCCTTCGTGCCGAGTCGGGAGAATCGCTCCGGGTCGACGCCGACATCATTGAGCCAGATCCCGGCCGCCTCTTCGTCGTCTTCGAACACCGTGCACCAGAGGCGCTCCGGTGGCAGCTTCATCACCTGAGTCAGGAATTCCCAGGCGTAATGAATCGCGTCGCGCTTGAAATAATCTCCGAAACTGAAGTTTCCGAGCATCTCGAACATCGTGTGGTGACGCGCCGTATAGCCGACATTCTCGAGATCATTGTGCTTGCCGCCGGCACGAACGCAGCGCTGCGACGACGCCGCGCGCGGAATAGCACGCTTCTCGTTGCCGAGAAAAACATCCTTGAACTGCACCATTCCGGCATTTGTGAACAGCAACGTCGGGTCGTTGCCGGGAACGAGCGGAGAGCTCGCGACGACTTCGTGATCGCGCTCGGCAAAGAAATCCAGGAACGCCTGGCGCAGCTCGTTACTGCTCGGTTTCATGATCCGGATCGCTGTCGAAGATGATTTGGGCCGACCTGGTCCCGCAAGCTAATCGGAATTGCCCGCAACTTCCAGTGCCGCGCTTATGTGCTCGCTATCGAAGCCTCGATAGTGGAGATACCGCATTTGCCGGGCACGTTCCTTGAAATTCTCCGGCCGGCCCGGACCGAAGCGTTTCTCGCGCACACCCGCCGCGAGCGAATGCCAGTTGAGTTCGGCATCGTGAAGGCAGCGTCGGGCTTTGCCGTTGTCGATGCCGCGCCGACGGAGTTCGGCCTCGATGCGCGCGGGCCCGTGGCCTTTACCGATGCGCGTCCTGATAAAGCTCTCTATGAAGCGGTCCTCGTCAAGAAGCCCGTCTTCCTGCAAGCGATCCAGAATGTCGCCGATAACGGTCGAGTCGAAGTCGCGGTCGGCGAGCTTTCGCTCGAGCTCGAGTCTGGTGTGCTCGCGCCGAGCCAGAAGATCCATCGCCCGGCGGCGACAGGCCTTATCGTCCTGTGCGGGATCGTGAGCCAGCTCAGGCCTGCTTGAGTTCGGCACTTTCCTCCGGCTCTTCCAGCGGCACCTCGACCGGTCCCGGTAGCAGCTTCGCGCGCAACTGCGCTTCAATCTGCGCGGCCATCTCGGGATGCTCGATCAGATAGGTTCGAACGTTCTCTTTGCCCTGACCGATGCGATCGCCCTGATAGCTGTACCACGAACCGGCTTTCTCGACGATATTCTCATTGACACCGATATCGATGAGCTCACCTTCGTGCGAAATACCCTGGCCATAGAGGATTTCGAACTCGGCCTTGCGGAACGGAGGAGCCAGCTTGTTCTTGACGACCTTGACGCGGGTCTCGTTGCCGAGAATCTCGTCACCCTTCTTGATCGCGCCGATACGGCGAATATCGAGTCGAACCGAGGAGTAGAACTTCAGCGCATTGCCGCCCGTCGTCGTTTCCGGGCTGCCGAACATGACACCGATCTTCATGCGGATCTGGTTGATGAAGATCACCATGCAATTCGAGCGCTTGATGTTGCCAGTGAGCTTGCGCAGCGCCTGCGACATGAGTCGCGCCTGCAGGCCCACATGAGTGTCGCCCATCTCGCCTTCGATCTCGGCTTTCGGAGTCAGGGCCGCTACCGAGTCGACCACGACGACGTCGACAGCGCCTGAGCGGACGAGCATATCGGTGATTTCGAGCGCCTGCTCGCCCGTGTCCGGCTGCGAGATCAGGAGTTCATCGACTTTGACGCCGAGCCTCTCGGCGTAGGTCGGATCCAGTGCATGCTCGGCGTCGACGAACGCCGCCGTGCCACCGTTCTTCTGCGCTTCGGCCACGACCTGCAGGGTAAGGGTTGTCTTACCGGAAGCCTCCGGCCCGTATATCTCGACGACGCGCCCTTTCGGCAGGCCACCTATGCCCAATGCAACGTCCAGTCCGAGCGAACCGGTGGAGATGACGTCAGTGTCGCGTATCGCGATTGAGTCGCCGAGACGCATAACGGAGCCTTTTCCAAACTGTTTTTCGATCTGAGATAACGCGGCAGAGAGAGCTTTTTTACGGTTGTCGTCCATTGAGGTTTCCAAGCTTGAGTCGGTCGATGGGGAGTCCAGTGATGACTCGATTATTCCACAGATTCGCGCCGCTGACAGGAGAGAATTTTTCGCTACAGCGACCAGGTTTCGAGAACCGTGTAGGTCGAGTGTGGCGGCCCGAGTATCGACTCGACCAGCACAATTTCGCTGACGGACCAGTGCACGGGCCCGATGTCGACGTCGGATCGGCTCGCGCGTCGCGCGAGCGTGACATGCGGGAGGTATGCGCGTCTGTCACGCTCGATCCCGAGTTCCCCGAGCCGCTCCCACAAGCCGGATTCGAGAGCGAGCAGTGCGGGCGGAACACGCTGTGGCGCGGCCCACAGAAGCCTGGCGCGCTTCCGGAAGCCGGTCGTGTCGATCAGCAGATCGAATCCGCCGACCAGAGGCGGTTGAATCGCACGAATCGCGGCCAGCTGGTCCGCGGCCACCTCGCCGACGAATGCGAGGGTGAGGTGCAGGTTCTCCGCCGGTGTCGAGCGGCCGCCGGCTGCGCCGACGCAGGATCGCGTCGCTTCGAGCAGGGCGGCGCGCGTGCCGTCATCCGGCCAGATTGCGAAGAAGATGCGCCGTTTGGGCTGTCGTGGGCTGGTGTCCGTCACGATAGCGTCTGCGCGGCCTTTATCAGGCCACGCAGCGCGAGCTCCACGGTACCGCGGCGAACGGCGTCGCGATCCCCGTCGAGACGAACGGAACGCGCCTCGGTCTGTTGCCCGACCGTCCACGCAAGCCAGACCGTTCCGACCGGTTTCTCATCGGAACCTCCATCGGGCCCGGCGATCCCGCTGACGGCAACGCTGAGATCCGAGCCACTGACGGCGGCAACCGCTTCGGCCATCGCCCTTACGACGGGCTCGCTGACGGCGCCATCGGCTTCGAGCAGTTTCGGCTCGACTCCCAGTACGCGAATCTTCGCCTCGTTGGCATAAGTTACGAACCCCCAGCCGAACCAGGCGGAGCTACCGGGGAGGTCCGTTAACGCTTTGGCAATCCAGCCTCCGGTGCAGGACTCCGCGGTCGCGACCACGAGCCCGCGGCGCTTGAGCAATTCGCCAAGCTCACTGGCGAGCTCGAGCAGTTCATTATCAGTGGCGGCCATAGCTTCGTCTCATGACATCGTGATAAACCTCGAGATTACCCGCTGTCATGCGTGCAGAAGAGAAATTCGCTTCGATTCGCTGCCGTCCTGCCGCGCCGAGCCGGGCCCGGAGCCCGGAATCGCCAATGAGTCTTGCCAGCGCTGCAGACCAGCCGGCCGCATCGTCCGTGCCGACCGACAGTCCGGTTTCGTCATTGTCGATCAGGTCCGTCAGTCCACCAGCTTCGCTCGCAACTACGGCGACACCGCAGCTCATTGCTTCGAGCACGCCGACGCCGAGTCCTTCCCGCTCGGCCGGATGCGCAAGCACATCGAGTTCGGGAAGCAGCTGCGCGAGGTCGCCGCGGAATCCCGCCAGGTGAACGTTGTCGGCAATACCGAGTTCATCGACCTGCGCCCGGAGTGCATCCTCCAGGGGACCCTGACCGAAGCAAATCACATGCAGCTTCGGGTTCGCCTCGATCAGCGGCGGCAGCAGAGCGAACAGCCGCGCATGGCCCTTTCGTTCGATGAGTTGTGCGACAAGGCCGACAGTGATCGCGTCTTCGGGGAGTCCGGCCAGCTGGCGAAGCCGGCCTCGATTCTCCGCCGGCCGGAATCGCGCGGTGTCCACACCGCTCGCAACATAGTGAACACGCCTTTCCGATAGACCGAGATTGTCCTTCAGTTCGCGCTCGATCGCGCGCGAAATCGCGATAATCGCAGCATAGGGCTGATACTTCAGAAGCGCGATCGCGCGAAATTCGGCGCTCTCGACGCGACGCGTCAACACTGCGGGCACGCCGGCCCAACGCGCGTTCCAGCCGCCGAACTTGTCCGCGCCACGGCGCGAGTGCACGTGCACGAGATCCGGCCGCCGCGCTTCGATCAGCGATCTCAGCCGGCCGGGCAGCGCAATATCGAGATCGCCGCGCATCGGTATCTCGATGACTTCGGCGGCGCCGTTCATACCGCCGATCGCATCCGCAATCGCACTGCCGCGCGGGCAGATCAGCACGTTATCGAGTCCTTCGCCGGCCAGCCCCGCGACAAGATAGCGGACCTGCTGAGCGCCTCCGTAGAGGTGGCGGCCCGATTCGATGTGCACGACACGCATACGTTGATAGTAACCGCAGCGGCCTGAAGCCCGGGAAGACGCGGTGCGGGAGAGCGCGAATTACTCGTCGAGCGTCGTAGACGAGGAGCGTGCCA
>JAHEKF010000082.1 GCA_024638465.1 Rhodospirillaceae bacterium
CTCTGGCAGTTCCACAAGATTCACCATTCGTCGCTGGAGCTGGATGTGGTGAACGCTCAGCGTCTGCATTGGCTCGAGCTGCTCTGGCTGAGCCTGTTTTCCTACATCGCCCTGGGGGTCATCGGGTTCAACGTCGTGGAGATCGGGGTGATGAATTTTTGCACCACGTTCTTGTGTTATTTCACGCATGCCAATGTCTATATTCCGATCGGCAAACTGAAATACATCATCAATAGTCCGCAGATGCATATCTGGCACCACTCGATCGATGTCGACCCCAACAAGAACGTCAACTACGGCAGCGCGCTCTCTATATGGGACTGGATATACGGTACCGCGTATTTTCCGGATGAAGTTCCCAGTAACGTGAAGCTCGGATTCACGGGCGTGGAGACTTTTCCCGAAACTTTTCTTGGGCAATTTCTCTACCCCTTCCGCGTTTTAGGCGAAAAGCTGTTGCGGATTTTCGTTGTCCCCCGTGCCGTTAGCGCAGGCGACTAGAATGCTCCCTACAGTATCCCGGTGCCAGATCGTTCACGAAGGGCAAAACGACTATTTTTAGCAGGTGATTGCGATGCGTGGAATCTTGATTTTCGTCCTGGGAGCTCTGGCCGGGCAATTGATCGAGATGAATAGAGGCGAGAACGCCAACCCCGGCGTCATTATGCTCAATCACGTCGGCGTCGCCGTCGAAGACATGGAAGAATCGGTCGCTTTTTACACGGAGACCATGGGATTCGAGAGAACTTTCGGTCTGGAAAACGAGGCGGGAAAGGCAACGCTCGTGCAGTTGAAAGTCGGCGAGAACACGTTCCTCGAACTCAACCCCGCGAACGAATACCTTCGACCGGGACTCACTCACCTCGGAATTCAAGTCGAAGACATCGAATCCGTTAGAGCGATGTATGCGGGCCGAGGCGCGAGCCCGACGGAAACTCGCACGAGCGGTTCCTCCGCGCTCTTCTCGTACATAGTCGATCCGCAGGGCATTCCAATCGAACTGTCCGAGTATCCGCCGGAATCGGCCCAGGGGAGGGTGTTAGCCGGCGATTATTAGTGGGCGGAAACTCGCGGCCGCGTATTCGCTGCTATTTAACCGTACGTGCGCCTGAGGCTATCCGCCGCCCATTCCGCCCATGCCGCCCCCAGCGGCATCGGGTGCGTTACTGCCACGTTGAATGACGACATCGAGGTAGGTGGAATCGATAACGTTGCCCCGCATCGCTTCCTTGAGTTGCGCCATGGTCGCGAGGCCGGGTGGCGCATTGATAGTGATCGCCGGCACCGACAAAGCGTAAATCGTTGCCGTGTAGATCCTCAATCCGCCGCCGCCGGAGCAGGGCGGCGTGTAGCCTGTCTCTCTACCGCGCATGGAATGCTGACCCCAGACGCCGATGTCTGTCGAGCCTTCGGCCAGTTCGTATACGTCGGCCGGGATGTTGTAGAGCACCATATAGACATGTTCCGCCTCGTCGCCGGGTGGGATGTGCAGCATGATGATCGCATAGGATTCCGTGCCGGCAGGTACGTTCTCCCAGTACAGCGGCGGCGAAATACCTTCACCGTCGCAGGTGTACCTGGCGGGCAGGACGCCGCCGTTATTCCGCACCTCGGGGCTCTTCAGCCGGAATCGGGGAGGCCCGGGCGGAGCGCCCCGTTGCGCGAAGCTCAGGGCGGTCATCGACAACAGAACTGCGGCCAGCAGGGCGAGCCGTAGTTTCCTGTAAGCCGGGTTCATTGCGGCCCCATGCCTCCGCCGGCCATTCCCATTCCTCCGCCTCCCATCCCCATTCCGCCATCGGTCCTGATGACGTTACAGTATTCGCCGGATTCTACGACGCCGCCGTTCGTGATGGTCTTCCACTCGAAGTCGAAACAGTTGGCCGTCTCGGTCGCCGCGGACGTGATGTAATAGGATTCGCCTTCGTAGTCGTAGGTCAGATTGCCGTTACCGATGTCATCGTGGGTAAACGTCAGATTCTCCACGGCCACGGGCCTTCCCGAGGGTCTGTTGATGCCGATGGTGGGCACCCTGTTCAGATCGTCGATCGCACCCATCAGGCATTGGATAATGTACGGGTACTCGTCAGACGTGTGATAACGGTAGCCGAACACGGGGTCGGGCTGACCATTGCAAACGTCCAGCGCTCCCTCCGGAATCGTCGAGCCGTCCGGGTTGTTGTTGCCGTACAGAGGAAAGCCGTCGAAGCCCCAGGCGATGATGGCATCGTCGCCGGCGTTGTCCATTTGCGCGATCATGCAGCGAGGCAGCTCATGATAGTGATAGTCATCCCCTCGGCCCGTATGCCCGCCGCAGATGTCGAGCTCGCCGCGAAGCAGCGTGTCCAGATGTGGCTGGTGGTAGTAGAGGTCGTCGATGCTCATTTCACCGCCGGCGCTGTAGTCAAAAATGGGTATGCCGTTGACCGCGATTGCCAGTGAGGAATCACGAGTCTTCGGTACGTTGGTGAGAAGCGCATTGAGTCTGACTGGAGCGAAGTAGCCTGGAGCCGGGACCGGTATCTGTTCGTTCGTGCCGACGATGCCTGTCATCATCTCGTGGCTCGGATAACTGTCGGAATGGATGTAGGCATTCTCGCCATCGCAGGTGACCATTACCTCGTCGGTAAACCCGGCTTCTACCACTGACCTGATTACCGCGTCGCAGTGCTCGCCGGGAGACAGCGTGGTCATAGTGGGCGAGGCAGACGGCGAATCGTCGCTGCTGACTACGCTGCCTCCCGTGCAAGCGAGGAGCGTGGATGCCAGCGCTGCACTCATCGTCAATCTGCAGACCAGCACCGTGGTTTTTTTAATCAAGGCGTCTCTCCTCGGTCTTGCACTTCAGGAACACTATCGGGCTTCTCCTATCGGTTCGAATCCGCGCCCATGCCTCGTCGCTCTGGCGGGCGACGATCTTCCGCACCATGTATTCCGCTCTCGAGCCGGGCGTAGCGGGAGGCATCTATGCCGGATCGTACGTGTGCCATCAGCTCGGCAAGCATTTCTTCTGCGATCGCGGGATGCTGTTCGGCAATATTCTTGCTTTCCGTCAGATCAGTGGGCAGGTGGTGCAGGAAGCTTTCCCTCGTGTCCCAAAAATAGACGAGCTTGTAGTCGCCTTTACGTATAGCGGTTTGGGGGTGGACGATCTCGACATCGTGATGCCAGACCATGTAGTCGATGGGTCGCTCGACCTGGCCTTTACCGCCGTTCAGCAATACGGACTTCCAGCTGCCGCCCTCAATGCCCTCCGGTAGTACGAAGTCAGGGTCGGCGAAGTGGATGATGGTCGGGTAGATGTCATAACCGACGACGGGCACGTCGCTGTATTCGCCGCCGCTGATTCCGGGGCCGCTGATGACGAGCGGAACCCGGATACCGCCTTCATCGAGGAGAGCTTTCCCGCCCCTTAATATTCCGGAGCTCATGCCGTTATCCGACATGTAGATCACATAGGTGCTGTCGGTGATGCCGAGCTCGTCCAGTTTCCGAAGCAGCACTCCGATGTTGGTATCGAGGTCTTCGGTCATCGCGGCCAGGAGCGCGTCATCTCCGCTGTACTTCTCTAGAGTCGAGGCCAGAGCCTGGTTCGGCCCATGCGTCGCGTAGTAGGAAAGCTGTAGATAGAACGGGTGCCCTTCCGCTACCTGTTCTTCCATGAACGCCTCGGCACGGTCGGTAATGCTGAATGTCAGTTTCGGGTCGTTCGGGTCCTGCGAGGTGCCGTCTGCGTTCATGGTTACGCCGTCGCTCGCGTCGTAGCCCATGGCGTCAGGTGTGTACGGCGCCGGCCACTGCCATTTGCCGAAGTGCGCAGCACGATAGGAGGGGTTGGCGCGTTTCAGCGCGTTGGCAATTGAATCCGCGGGAGGCGCGTTCCAGTTGTCCGCATCCTTGTCAACCGCATTGAGGCTCGTTGACGTTCGCCCCATCTGCAGCGCCGACCTCGACCCTTCGCATTTGGGGTGTGTCGCGTAGGCTTGTGAGAAAATGATGCCTTGTTCCGCGATCTGCTCCAGGTTGGGCATCCGGTAGCTCGGCGTGTGGCTGAAGCTCTCGCCGGGCAACATCTGCACCGAGGTCGCGTCCCAGGCCTGGTCGTCGATGAAGATAAACAGGAAGTTCGGCTCGGCCGGAACTGTCTGCGCGTTAGCGAGACCGATGCCGCATATCAGCGACAGGATCAATGTGTTCAGAGATTTCATGATTAATACTCTCCAGTAGTACATTCGATTTGCCGGAACTAATGTGGTTTCAGCGCTCATTCGGTTGAAGTCAGCCCTCAGTACACTCGTAGGGCTCAACGGTGGCCCCGGGTATGTAGATCCAGGAAGTCTCGAACTCGGCGGGCTCGAGGAACACGGTCGGGTCTGTGACCGTCATCCGATAGTCCAGACGGCTACCGTCGGCGCTTGGCGTGAAGCGCTCGACGATCTCGAGATCCTCACCGAGAGGAATACCGAGCCTGAACCTGGCGTCGCGAATTTTCGTCGTGGTCACGACGAGCGTGTCGTTTTCCCAATGACCCACTGAATAGCCGAGTGGAGAAGCGGGCGGCTCTTCACCCGGTCGAGTCGGCGTCATGTGGATCGTGCGGACGGCATCGTATTCCTCGAGGCGCATCAGGATCGTGTCGCCCTGATCAACGAAATCCCGCGGGTAAGGATTCCCTATGATCCCCGGCATTTCGGGCGAGGCGCACTCATCCAACGCCAGATTGTCCGTCGACCTGTCGTAAGCTCGGCCCGCGGCGCGCGCCTCGTCCGTCAGCGGGGAGGTCGCGAGGTCGAAGTTTCGCCACAGATTCGGTCCGCGAGCGTTCCAGACCCGAAAGAGCCCTAGCTCGGGCGCCGACGAGTCGCCCGATGCCGCAAAACGGGGACCGGTCGTGCCCATGACCCGGTCGCGCCATCTCGGCTCGGCGTTCTGCGCGAAGATCACCTCGCGGCCATCGGGCAGCAGGACATTGGTTGCGTAGATCTCAGGCCTGCCGCCCCTGGCCGGGTTGCCAGCCAGCAAGATCTGGTCGCCGACGTTAAACAGCTGTTCCGTGATATCGCGTTGCCGCAGCATGCTGACCGACTGGGCTTCGACGACCCAGAGCGACTCTTCGCCATTTGCATCTGCAACGCCGACCGTGAACCGGACGTGTGGGTTTCGCCAGATGAGCTGCCTGACTTCGCCCTGGAACTCGATCGTCTGCGACAGATCGAATTGCGCGCCGATACCGTGGTGCGCGGACGCAAATGCCGGGACGGCGCAGAGCGCGACGGCGGCGAAGCGACAGAGACAGTGACTACGCGGTTTCATGGTCAATGATCCCTACGCGCGCTATCAACCGATAGGTGCCAGTGGCAATGCACAGTCGGACTTTATGAACTCATAATCGGTTGCGGCATAGTTCTTCCGCCAGGTCATCTCCCACGGAGCCGTCAGATACCCCGGATCGTTGGCGACGAGCGTCATGGCCAGTAACGGCCCAAGCTCCGGCGTGTCGACGCGGCGGTAGGTCTCCGTGACCGTCGTCCGATCGCTCAGCGCATTGCCTCTGACGCCGGTCAGCCGCTCCGTCAGTTGCGTGGTCTCGATGACGAGCGCGTCGCCTTCGTAGCGAGCGACGTGATGGCCGTAGTCGCTATGTTCTGCGGACGCGGGCTCACGGCCGTCCAGATGAATGATGCGCGTGGCGGCGCCCTGTTCGTACTCGAAGATCACGCGGTCGTCGTACTGCGCGATTCTCATCGGGTGGCCCGATGTAGCCTGGCGAATGAGGCCGTGGTCGGCGCATTCGGAGAATGCCGGGTCGTTGAGCGAATCGAATCCCGCCTGCAGCTCGGCGCCGGCGGCGTTGAATGGCGGCGGCGGTTGCGGCGTCCGGCCGAGGCCTCCCAGCCACATGCCCGAAAGATTCGGGCGGCCGTCGTCGAGTGTGAGCGTCACTCGTGTGCCCGCATCAGGCGCCTGGCTGTCGTCGGGCGCTTCCTGCAGGCGGCGGATGATCGAGCCGTCGGCGAGGTCGAGCTCGGCGAACCGGCCGCTCTGAATGTCGGCGGATTCGATCAGCAGCATTGGGGCGCCCGTGCGGCTGCTCTTGCCGACGAATCGGATTAACTGACCGGGCCGGAGCGTATCGGCGGTCCAGCCCCAGCGGCGCATCGGCGGGGCGGCCGGGCCCGTCACCATCCACTCGGTCTCGGCCCCGGTCTCGTCTGTCACGCTGAGCAGGATGTTGACGTGCGGATTGACGAAGTTGAACTCCGTCACCACGCCTTCGATCTCGATTTCCTCGTTGGTGAAGACGGCGCCCGCGGCATGGTGGCCCTGCGCGGCGTGAATCCCGAGCGCGGCGCAGAGCGCGCTAACCAGGAACAGTCGGTTGTTTATCATCTCTCTCTCTCTCTCTCTCTCCGATGACCGGACGGCTCGCATCACGCGTGCGTTCGGCCGGGAATCTAGTCCTCTGCGAAACAATAAAGAAAGCCGACACCGCCCCAGCTGATCAGATCCTCCTGGCTGCAGCCGATCGTCGCATGAGACGAGTTCCACGACAGGTTGCCGTGTCCGATGCGATCCGAATGACCGACCTGAGCGGCGCCTTCGTCGTTGCTGGTCCAGTTGTTGCAGGTTCGATCCTCGCCGGGAGGGAAGGCGCGGCCGTCCGGCGTCGATCCCGTGAGTATGTCGTGCTGGGTTGGCATCGGGTCGCCTATACCGTTGACGTAGTCGCCTTTCTCGGTGAGCGCGAACTCTTTCGTCAGGTTGCTGCCGCGCCGGGCTTCCTCGAGCGTGTCACCGTGAATCTGAGACTTGACGATCGGCCGGTTGAGCCGGCGCCCGAGGTAGTCCAACAGCCTGGCTCGGGAGTGGTACCAGGGGCCGTCGCCGATTCGGTCGCGTGCGTTGACCGCGGGCTGGCCGGGACGCGCCTGCGTGCTCAAATAGGCCCGCCAGGTCTTGTCGCCGGCACCGACTGCCGCGGCTAGCTGCTGGCAATGCGCATCCGCACCCTCGAGCCCGCCGAGATTGCCGCCGTCGCCGATGGGCTCGCTCGTCACGAAGAACGTCATGAGGCTGGACGGGACGTCCTCGGAGTCCGGCATGAGGTCGCCCTGCGCAAATGCCGCTTTCGAAACAAACAGAATCGCTAGCGGGCCGACGAATAGCGCTTTATGTATTTTTTTCATGGTCATTGTCAGTCGATCGCGAAACAGTAGAGCTTGCCAACACCGTGTGTCATGGCCAGCGCGGTCTGGCTGCAGCCGCGCGTGCCGTGGGATGAGTTCCACGAGCCGTCGCCGCCGCCGTTGCGATCGGGAAATCCGATCTGCGCGTTCGGACGACCCGGATACAGCCCCATGCCCATACCCATGCCGCCCTGGCCGGGGATCGCACCTTCCGCGGGATCGGCATTGCTCGTCCAGTTGTCGCAGGTGTAATCGAGATCCGGGGGGAATGCGGTGCCGTCGAGCTGCGAGCCCGTCAAGATCTCGTGCCGGTTCGTATACGGCGTCGTTCGGACATACTCCCAGACGTCGTCTTCGGGGTGTTTGTAATCGTTGAGGCCGGGTACGATCTGGCCTCTTTCGGTCAGCCCGGTTCGCTTGTTGAGGTTGTTCCCCATGCGCGCGAGCTCGATCGTGTCGCCGTGCAGATGAGCGACGCTGCTGGCGATCATGACGCCGTCGTAGTTGAACCATGGGCCCGTGCCGATGCGGTCGCGAGCGTTGATCGCCGGCTGTCCCGGGCGTTCCTGAGTACTGAGGTAGGCGCGCCACGTCTTGCCGCCGGCACCGACCGCTTCGGCGAGCAACTGGCAGTGCGCATCGGCGCCTTCCAGCCCGCCGAGATCGCCGCCGTTGCCGATGGATTCGCTCGTGACGAAGAACGACATCGGTATGCCACCGGGCATCCCGTGCTGGGCGTGCGTCGCTCCGGCAGCGGCGAGTGACAGCAATGCCAAAGCCGCTCTGTGTCTATGTCCTGTCATCCGTCCTCCCATTTGCGCTTCTGCTGTTGCGCATCGAGCCGTTTCAGTAGCCGACAGTGATGCGCCGGCCAACCGCCTGTCCGCGCTCGATCTCGTCCACGACCGCCATCGCGAAATCCAGATGCGAAATCCGCCCGGGCCGGCCCTCGCGATTGACGAGGACCTCGTCCCCGCCGATGCGGTAGGTCCCGGTGCGCTCGCCGTCGGGAATATATCCGCCCGAGGGCGTGATCACGGTCCATCTCACGTTCTCGCTCGCTCTGTAGTTCTGCAGCGTGAGCCAATGCCCCCAGGCGAGTCCGTGTTGCTGCGTGCCTTCCTCGGCGCTTCGGGTTTCCAGCAAGAGTTCGCCGTTGCGATTCAACGTCGAACCGCCGCCGAGGTGGATGGCTCGCGGCGCTTCTTCTCCAAGGCGTCCAGCGGCTTCGATGAAGGTCAGAGACGAGCGGTTGTTGGTCGTCTCTTCGGGCAGGTTATTCGGTCCGTAACCGCGCACCGAGAGCACGACGACGTCAGTCCCGGCTATCGTCTCGAGCATCGAATCCAGGTCGTTGACGTCGCCCTGCGCGGCCGTGAAGTTCGGGTGTGTGACGGTCAGTCTCGACGGATCCCGGGATACGCCGATCACCTCGTGGCCGCGGTCGAGCGCTTCCGTGACGATCTTCGCGCCGATATTGCCCGTGGCACCGTAGACGACGACGGTCTCACCGATCGCAGTTGAGGACATGCCGGCCGCGAATGTGCCGATCGCGAGCAACCGCGAGATCAGCCTTCTGGCTGCAATGTGGTTCGCAAGCAAGCCGGGTACGGATGTCATCTTTCGGTTCTCATCTCGAGCATGAATCTCGTCACTCGATGCCGAAAGCCAGAAACACGTTCCCGGGCATGACGCCCGCGTGATGCGAGTAGCCGGAGTTCGTGAACAGCATGCCGGTGACGATCGCGGGCCCGCCGTTGCTGATCGAGCCGCCGTTGGCGCGGACGCCATTGACGGTTTCGAACTCGCGCGCCGTGTCGTACTCCCAGATGATCTCCCCCGTCTCGGTGGAATAGGCACGTATATGCCCGTCCGCGGAGCCCGAGAACACGGCGCCGGGGATAACGCTGACCGCCGCCGCCTGCGCCTTGCTGCAGGGCGAGCGATCGCCGCAGGACGGCGCCGGCGTGCGCCAGATGACCTCGCC
>JAHEKF010000034.1 GCA_024638465.1 Rhodospirillaceae bacterium
ATCCGTTAATCGACAACCCGGAGATAACCAGCAAGGCGAATACACTTGATGAGCTCGCCGGAATCACCGGACTTCCGGCGGACGCGCTGACCGCGAGCGTCGAACGATTCAACGCGATGATCGCAGCGGGCAAGGACGAAGATTTCAACCGCTTTGCCAGTAAAGAAGACGCCCCGAACCGGGTTGCCGAAGCGCCCTTTTACGCCATGCAGTTCTTCCCGATGACACGAAAAACGATGGGCGGCGTATCGATCGACATGGACGGTCGAGCAATCGACGCCAATGGCAAGCCTGTCCCCGGGCTGTACGCAATCGGCGAGCTGACCGGCAGCGTCGGCATCAACGGTTCGCACGGCATGGACGGCATGTTCCTGGGCCCCGCCGTGATCACGGGTCGTGTTGCGGGCAGGACGATTGCCGACTCCTACGGCGACCGCATGAAAGCGCAGGTCATGAGCGCCTGGTCGATGGACGATCCGCTTCCCGACGCCGGGACCTGGGAGCCGTCGCTGACGGCCACGGAACTCGAGACGCTGCTAGCCACGCCGCGCGACGGCTATTGGCACTTCCAGATGTCGCACAACCTCGTGCTCGAGCGAAACTATCAGTGCACGGATTGCCATTCGGCCGAGGTACCGTTCATGGCGATCAGCAACCGCGAGAGCAAGCAGGCACAGATGGAGCTCTGCACGACGTGCCACGGTCGGCGCTGACGGCGCGCCCGCGGCGGACTCGGATAGTCTGTCGAGCGTCGTAGACGAGGAGCGTGCCATGGACGGCAGTTAAGCGACGAGGACACGATTCGAGCCGAGACAGGACGTCGAGGCGAGATTAAGAGAGATAGACTATCCGAGTCCGTTGGCAGCGCGGCGGCTAAACGATGCGTATCGAGTGGCCGCCGTCGATGGGTAGCGCGACGCCGGTCATATAACTCGACGCATCGCTCGCAAGCAGCAGCAACGGCCCGCGCAGCTCGTGCAGCTCGCCGAGACGCCGTGGCGGAATCTGTTTGATGTAGCGCTGGCCGCGCGCGCTGGCGAAAAACTCGTCGTTTATTTCCGTCCGGAAGTACCCCGGGCACAGCGCATTGACACGAATTCCGTGCCGCCATAGTTCGACGGCCATCGAGCGGGTCAGCTGAATGACGGCAGCTTTCGAAGTCGAGTAGGCCGCGTAGCCGGGCGCGGCGCCGAGTCCCGCGATCGATGCGATGTTGACGATGGAACCCGGTTTCTCTATCGCCATCAGCCGCCGCGCAGCCTCGAGTGAAACTCGTCTGAGGCCGTCGACGTTGACAGCCATCGTCCGCGCCCAGTCGTCGTCGGTCTGATCGACCGCATAAGCAACGGATGCGATGCCGGCGCAGTTAATGACGATGTCGACGGTGCCGGCCGCCGCTTCGGCCGCATCGAAGGCCGCGACCGCACCACCGGCGTCGGTGACGTCGAACTCGACCGCGTCGGCCTTCCCGCCCGCGCCGCGAATCTCCGCGACCAGCGATTCCAGTCGATCTTTTCGGCGAGCGAGCACAATGACATGCGCGCCATGCGCCGCAAGTAACGACGCCGAATCGCGCCCGATGCCGCTCGAAGCTCCCGTCACGAACGCGATCTTGCCGGCGAGAGAGAACTCAAGCCTTTTCATCAGCTTCGCCCATAGTTCACGCCTTACCCCTGTGTCCCAGCGAACCCGCACGACCGAAGAGCATGGCTACGCGCGCGCAGGCTTCCTACAATATCGAATCGACTTCGGATTTCCTATGCGGCAGCCAGACGGAGACAGGCCACGTGATCATCGACGTACATACGCACTTCATCCCCGCGCCCGCTATCGAAGCGGCTCGTGCGGGCGCGATTATCGATGGCGTTACGGTCGAATCGGCCGACGGGACGGACTTCATCGTGCACCCGACGACGAAGATGCGATATCCGGCGAGGCCGGTCCTGTTCGACCGTGCTACGAAACTCGAGCATATGGACGAGGCCGGAATTGACGTGTCGATACTGTCGATCATGCCGCCCTGGCTCTTCCACTGGGCAAAGGAAGAAGACGCGATCGACTTTTGCCGCGCCACGAACGACTGGCTGTCCGAATTCACGGCCGAGTCGGATCGCCTTTACGGCATGGCGGCCGTGCCGCTGCAGGCGCCCGAAAAAGCGGCCGATGAGCTGCGTCGCTGCACATCAGAACTCGGCTTACACGGCGTGCATATCGGCACGACCGTCAATGGCGAAGCACTCGACGACAAGCGCTTTGCACCGTTCTTCGAGACGGCCGAGGAACTGGCCGTACCGGTGACCCTCCACCCCTGCTACTCCGGCAAGCCTTCCGCGTTTACCGAGTTTTTCATGGGCAGCCTCGTCGGCAACCCGCTCGGAACGACGGTCGCGGCCAGCCGGATGATCCTGTCGGGATTCATGGACCGATATCCGAAACTGCAGCTCGTTCTCGTCCACGCCGGCGGCTATCTGCCTTACCAGATCGGTCGCCTCGATCAGGGTTGCGTGGCGAAACCGGAAATCGGCGCCGCCATCGACAAGCGTCCGTCGGAGTACCTGCGTCGTTTCCATTACGACACCCTGACGTTCTCAGCGGCTCAACTGAAGCTTCTGATCGAGCTCGTCGGCCACGATCGCGTCCTGCTCGGAACCGATCTTCCTGCCAATATGGGCGATGCCAGTTCCAGGCAACTGTTAGACGAAGCCGATCTCACGCCACAAGCCAGGAGCGCGATCGAATGCGACAACGCGAAGCGGCTGTTTCGCCTTGATTAGAAGTTGTCTGTCCATCCATGACCATCCGAGCAAGATTCGCGGGCTATCAGGGCGAGGCGTCGGTGCATACGCGCGCACTGCGCGCATTTGCCAAAAACCTTGGAGGCACCGGCCTCGACGTCACAATCACTCCCGATATCACGCTGGAGGGACGTCGAGCCGCGGAGCTCCTGTCGCTGACCGCAAGCGGCGAACTCGAGTGCTGCTATTTTTCCGCAAGCTACCTGAGCCATCTGGTCCCGGAAATTCAGTTGCTGGACACCCCGTTCCTGTTTCCGGAACGGAGGGCGGCGCATGCAGTACTCGATGGCCGTTTCTGCGCGACGATACGAGAGAAGCTCGAAGCCGCCAGCGACTTCCTGATTCTGGGCTGGTGGGACAACGGTTTTCGCCACTTCACAAGCGCGGCACGCGCGATACGATCGCCGCAGGACTGCGTCGGTCAGCGAATTCGAACCATGGGCGACGCGCCGCAGCACGAACGACTCTTTGCAACTCTCGGCTTCACGCCGGTACCCCTCGACGTCCGCGAATTGCTGCCGGCGATCGCTGCATCGAGAGTCGACGCGCAGGAAAACCCTTTGACTAATATCTGGAATTTCGGGATCCACAAACACCATCGCTGGATAACGCTGTCGAGCCACTTGTTCGGGGCCAGCCTGCTGCTATGCAACAAGGATTTTTTTCGCGGTCTGCCCGAAGGTACGCAGGCTGAAATCGCGCGCGCTGCAGCCGTCGCAACGAGTATCCAGCGCGAACTCGCAGCAGAAGACGATCTGCTGATCGCGGAAAAGCTCGCAAAAGCGAGCGTCGAGCTTATTGAGTTATCCGGAACCGGGCGCAGTGCATTCGTCGACCGCGTTCGTCCGCTCGTCGAGCAGATTGCGGCCCGCTTCCCGGAAAGCGCTGAGTTGCTTCGCCCTTGACGCTATCCCGACAAGGGGCGGGAAAAATCTGCGAAGCAGCCACTCGTAAGCGGTAATATTCCTGAGAATCTTCAATCGGTGCCGCCATGCCCAAGTTTTCGATTTTCATTGTCGCCGTCGCCGCTCTGTCGAGCATCCCCGGAATCGCCGCCGCGCAGACAGCGGAGCGGCCGAATGTGCTTTTCATCTCGATCGACGATCTCAACGACTGGGTCGGACCACTCGATGGCCATCCCCAGGCGCAAACGCCTAATCTCGATCGGCTTGCGGCGCAGGGAATGCTCTTTACCAACGCGCATGCGCCCGCGATGCTCTGTAATCCTTCTCGAGCGGCGATCATGACGGGAATCTCGCCCGCATCTTCAGGCGTTTACACCAATCAGACAGACTGGCGCGTAACAGCGCGCTTGCAGGACGCGCCGACGATACCACGATACTTCAAGGACAACGGCTACCGATCCTTCGGTGCCGGCAAACTGTTCCATTCGTCCACTTACAACCCATGGGCCTATTTCGGCTACAACGACACGACGGCCTGGCATGCTTTCTTCCCATCGCTCGACCGTCAGCTCCCGGATGAAATCAGGCCGCATGTCAGGCCGGCAAATGGAACGCCGCTGTCCGTCAACTTCGACTGGGCCGCGGTATCAGCGACAGATGAAGCCATGGGCGACGGTCAGATCGTGACCTGGTCCATCGAGCAGATCCTGTTCGACGACGACTCGCCACGATTCAACGCCGTCGGCATCTACCGGCCACATCTCCCCTGGTACCTGCCGCAAAAATATTTCGATAGGTACTCGCTTGACGAGATTCAGCTGCCACCCGTCATCGAAAACGACCTCCACGATGTTCCGGAGGCGCCTTTGTCAGGAACGCCCGGAGGTGCTCTTGACGCGATGTCGATTCACAACTGGGTGGCGGAAGACGAGTCGAAACAGCGCTGGCGCGAGGGCGTCCGCGCTTACCTCGCTAGCACGACTTTTGCGGACGCCCAGCTCGGGCGGCTGCTTGACGCGCTCGAAGAGAGCGGTCGCTTTGACGACACCATCATCGTACTCTGGTCCGACCACGGCTTTCATCTGGGCGAAAAAGCCCGCTGGCGAAAAGAGACCCTCTGGCGCGAATCAACGCGAGTTCCACTGATTATCGTCGCGCCCGGCGTCACGCAACCCGGAACCCGGACTAACTCCGTCGTGTCGCTCGTCGATCTCTACCCGACAATCGTCGAGCTCGCAGGACTCGAAATGCCCGATCATCCCGAAGGCGTCAGTCTCTTACCGTTACTCGAGGACCCCGATGCCGAGTGGGATCACGCCGCCGTCTCGACGAACAGGTTCGGTAACCACGCAGTATCGACGGATCAATACCGTTACATCCGCTATTCCGACGGTAGCGAGGAACTCTACGATATCGCGGCCGACCCCCACGAATGGCACAACCTGGCGGCCGACCCGGCCTACGCAGCGATCAAGGAGGATGCCGCTGAGTGGTTACCGGCGCACGACGAACCGGTCGATCCGACGGCTCGGCGCACCGAGTAGACGCGCAAAACGAGACGGGCCAGCGCGATGGCTGGCCCGTCAATGATTCCCACTGCGTGCGTAACTAGAAGCCAGTGGCTCCCATCCCGACACCCATTCCCATTCCCATGCCCATTCCACCACCCGGCGCGCGGGTGCCGTCGGGGTTCATGCGAATGCTCCAGCTGTTACTGTCTTCGCGAGCAAGCGAGACCTTGTAGTCCTGGCGCACGGGGATGCAGAACGTCAGCGCATCGTCGCAGGCGAAGTATTGCACGCGAAGATCGAACGCGGCACCCGGAGTTCCGTCGACCTCGATCAGGAACTCGCGCGGATCGGCATCGGCCGGCTCTTCCGGATCGACGGCCACGCCCTCGGACGGTGTTACCGATACCCCGTCCGGCGCGGTGATACGAAACTCGACCGGGTCCACCTCGTTATTCCAATGAACGCGATAGAGCGGATCGAGATGGAAGCCGATGTACATCGTGCCCTTACCCGTCTCGAGGAGCGCGGGCGTGCCTTCAGCCCGCAACTTCGCATAGAACGGGATTCCGGAGTCGTTGAGCTGCGGCTCGACCATTATCGGCATGGCGCCCGCTGGCAACGGGACGCGCGGTACGACACCTTTTGCGACCTGTTCGATCGGCTTCTGCTCGGGAAGATCGAGATCCGCGATAGACGTTGGATGATCGACCGCGCCTGCGAGCCGCTCCATGTCGAGTCGTAAGGCGGCAGGATCGCTCCAGCCGCGACGCGCCACGACGCGCGCTTCGCTGTCGAGGATCATCTCGCTGTTCGGCGTCCTGCCCATGACGTCGTGGAAGCGATTGTCCATGGTGTCGGCCAGCCAGCTCACACTCGTGCCGAGAAAGCGCTTTGCCTCCGCCACGTGCATCAGACGCTCTTCGATATTGAAGGGGCGCACGTAGTTGTTGAGCTCGGGATGCGCCAGCGGCTTGTAGACGTAGAAAAATTGTACGCCCTTGTCTTCGTAGTCCAGTTTGACCGTCTCCCAACTGGGGACGTTACGCAGATAAGGGGGTCACGTGAGGCAGCCGAGCGTCAGCACCGTGTACGGGCTGCGGCTGGCCAGGTCTCTGATATTCACGGGATTTCCCTGATCGTCGACGATCGTGATATCGGGAAACTGCTCGCCGATCTCCGGCGCGACGTCGAAGCGGGGATTGGGCCGCTCGGCGCCCGGGATACCCTGCTGGGCCAGTACCGCGCCGGACTGCAACAGCCCTGCCAGCGCGAGTGGCACGAGAACTTTTTGCCAGGTCATTGTGCTTCTCCGTCGAACGTCCGTAAGACAGGCCTATCCTACCGTGAAACGTCCCTCGAAGCCCCCGCAGCCGGTCTTTCTTCCGCCATCCGCTTGCTGCGCAGCGTGATGAAAATCTGTTAACGCCGATGCGCAGCTGAGCAGCCCATTTGGGTACCGGTCTGTAGTACGCTAGCGCCCCGATGCTCACCCGCTACCCCCTGAAAACTATCGGCTTTTTCGCCGCTATCGGCGTTTGCACAACGGCGATCGCACAGGCGCCGGTATCCAATGTCGATATCCCCGTCATCGACCGGCCACCGCTGCTCGAGGACTTCACGGGAATGGCGCCATCGGCGGAAATTCGCGACAAGATGGCATTGATCACGGATTTCGTGCAGCGGGTACCGGACGATGGAGAACCTGCGAGCCACAGGACGGAGGCTTACCTGGCCTACGACGACCGTAACATCTATGCGGTCTTCCTCGCGTTCGACGAGCAGCCGGAGCTCGTGCGCGCCAATCTTTCACCGCGCGAGAACGTCCAGGATGACGATACCGTCAGCATACTGATCGACACGTTCAACGATCAGCGCACCGGCTATGCATTTCGCTCGACACCGCTCGGCGTCCAGTGGGACGGACGCTGGAATGAAGCCGGAGAAGGCGGCGGAGGAAACTTCGACAGCTCCTATCAGGCGGTCTGGTACACCGACGCGGAACTGACCGAATCCGGTTACATCGTTCTCATGACGGTACCGATACGGACATTGCGATTTCCCGAGACCGGCGAGCAGGTCTGGCGCGTGATGCTGGAGCGACGGATACCCCGTCTGAGCGAGCAGTCGTTCTGGCCGGCCTACTCGAACTCGATCGCCGGCCGCCTGAATCAGGCAGCGAGCCTGACGGGGATTCGGGACGTAGAGCCCGGACGTAATATTCAGTTGATACCGTTTGCGTTCGTTCGCGATTTCGACGTCCTCGATGCGAACTCCGCCGGCGGCCCGTCGTTCCGCCGCGACACCGAGGACGAGTTTGGCATCGACGCAAAATTCGTGCTCAACGACAGCTTCGTCCTGGACGCGACGTACAATCCCGATTTCAGCCAGGTCGAATCGAACGAGCCGCAAATAACCGTCAACCAGCGCTTCGAAGTCAGATTCGATGAACTCAGGCCCTTCTTCCTCGAGAATTCGGACTTTTTCGCGACCGAAAGTACGCTGCTTTTCACGCGCAGAATCGTGGACCCGGAAGCCGGCATCCGACTGACCGGCAAACACGGCGACTGGGGCGTCGGCACGATGCTGATGAACGATGAAGCGCCGGGATTGGGTCGTGCGCCCGGCGACCCACTGAGCGGCGAAGCAGCCGATGTTCGCGTCGTCCGATTGTTCAGAGAAATCTCCGACCAGTCACGAGTCGGATTGTTTTACAGCGAAAGAGATTTCGGCAGCGCCTCCAACGACGTGACCAGCATAGACGGGCATATCGTTCTGACGAACAACTGGAGCAGCGACTTCCAGTTCGTCGACACCGATACCCGGCGTCTCAGCGGCGAAACGCTGTCGGGTTCCCAGAACAATTTCCGCATCGACCGGCGTGGACGCGACGTTACAATGCATATCCACGCCATCGACACGAGCCCGGGCTTCCGCACAGATCTCGGCTTCCTGAGCAGAAACTACCGCCCCGATACCGCCGGCTATCACACCAACCTCAGCTATTCCTTCTGGCCCGAATCGTCGGAACTGATCCGCTGGACGCCACGCATCGCAATGATTCACAACGAAGATCAGAACGGCCTCAGGATCTACTCGCAGTGGTCGCCGCGCGTGCAGTGGGAATGGGACGGAGATACCGAGCTCGAGATCGAATACTCGACGCAGAAAGAACGACTCCGACCGCAGGATTTTGCAGGGCTGCCATTCAATCGCGACTACGAGTCCGAAGTACTGACGGCTTCCTTCGAGACGCAATCATCGCCGAAGATCGGCTACGGCATCGAGTTCGAAACGGGTACGGCCATCAACCTCGACCCCGCGGACGGCATGTTCCCCGAACTTGCGGACTATCGCGCTGCCGAGCTGGAACTGCTGTGGCGCCCGATCGATCGGCTTCGTGTCGATACAAGCTATCTGCACGCGCAGCTCGACGACCGGATGGGGGCGGGCCGAATCTTTACAAACGATATCATCCGATCCCGCTGGAACTACCAGTTCACGAAGGAGCTCTCGCTACGATTTATTTTTCAGCAGGAAGAGACCGACGCCGGCATAATGACGTCGCTCGAGGACGAACGGAACAGAAACTACGATCTTCTCGTGCGCTATGTCATTAATCCCTGGTCGGCGCTCTATGTAGGCTATAACAGCAACTCGAGCAACTTCGATATCGTCGAAACCGAGGACGGCGACACCGAGCTGATCATGACGAATGGCCTGCGCCGCGACGGCGAGCAGTTCTTCATCAAGTTCTCCTACCTGCTGCAGCCTTAAAGGCATCTCGTGATCGCGATCTTGCGGCGGCAGCGACGAAGCTGATATACAGATGTGATACGCGAGCCCCGGGAGGGGTCAAAGCGAATACGGGGATCTTCAACCATGCGAGTACTCGTCATCGAGGACGACGCGACCGTCGCGAGCTTTCTAACGCGACGGCTCGCCGACGACGGCCATCATGTCGATCATGCTGCGGACGGCCAGGCGGGTCTGGATCTCGCATCGGAAAAGAACTACGACGTAATGATCATCGACCGGATGCTGCCGCGCGTCGACGGACTCTCGATCGTAAGAACCGTCAGAGACGAGGGCGACCAGACGCCAGTACTGATACTGAGTGCACTCGGCGAGGTAGACGACAAAGTACATGGCTTGAAAGCGGGCGGCGACGACTATCTCGTGAAGCCGTTCGCCTATTCCGAGCTGATGGCTCGCGTCGAATCGCTGGTTCGGCGCTTCAACTCGCAGGAGGAAAAGACCCAACTCGAAGTTGACGGCTTGAAGATGGATCTGCTGTCACGGGAAGTGACTCGGAATGGTCAGAAGATCGATCTCAAGCCGCGCGAGTTCCTGTTGCTGGAATGTCTGATGCGGCACGCAGGTCAGGTCTTGACGCGAACGATGCTTCTCGAAGCCGTGTGGGACTATCACTTCGATCCGCAAACCAATGTCATCGACGTGCATATCAGTCGCTTGCGTCAAAAGGTCGACCGCTCATTCGAGGAACCACTGATTCACACGATTCGGGGATCGGGCTATGTTCTCAGGCCGCCTGCATAACACCTGGCACAGCGCCACTTTCCGTCTCGGAATTCGTTTCATGGCGTTGTTCGCCGTGTCGTTCCTGATCGTCGGCGCGCTCATCTACTGGCAAACCGAGTCGCTGATGGAACGCGAGCTCCGCGGCCTTATCGATGCGGAAATCGCCGAAATGCAGGATTTCTACACGCGCTTCGGGCCGGATCGGGTCGCGTCGGAAATCGAAGAGCGGCTCGACGACGATCCGTTCTGGGTCACATTCATGCTCGACAGCGAATGCCGCCCGATAGCCGGAAATTCGGAATGGATGGGACGAGGACACCGGCCTTTCGATCTTTGCCAGAACGTCGATGAAGACGGCTGGGTGTTATTCGAGGTCGATGTCGGTCAGACGGGAGCTGGCTCTTCCGGCTCCGCATACGATGACGATATTTACGGCCGGCTCATGCCTTTGTCCGATGATCACGACATCATCGCGGGCCGCATGGCGGGTAACCTCGAGGACGCACAGAACATCATGTTCGACGCGCTGTCCTGGGGGTTGCTGGTAACACTTGCACTCGCCTTCGTGGGTAGCGTGTCCCTGGCGCGCAGTGTCAACAATCGCCTCGAGAATATGAACCGAATTTCGCGACAGATTCGCCGCGGCGATCTGTCGCGGAGGATGCCTTCATCGAAAGGCGGCGACGAGTTCGACAGGCTGGGCGGTAATCTGAACGAAATGCTCGATCAGATAGAAACCCTCATGGTCGGCGTGCGCGACGTATCCAATGCAATCGCGCACGATCTGCGTACGCCGCTCACACGCCTGCGAAACCATCTCGAGCAACTTCAGGAAGACGCTGCCGATGCCGAAATGCGCGGCAAGATCGAAGAAACGCTCGGCGAAGCCGATTCGTTACTGCAAACCTTCAGCTCGCTGCTGCGAATTGCTCAGATAGAAGCGGGTAATCGTCGCCGCGAGTTCGGCGAAGTCGAGCTGAACGATCTGATCGATGACGTTGTCGAGCTCTACGAACCCCTCGCTGCGGAGAAGAACGTGCATCTGCGCGCGACGGCGAAAGGCAAGATTAATGCTTCCGGAGACCGTGATCTGCTCTTTCAGGCCATCTCAAACGTCGTGGACAATGCGATCAAGTACACGCCGCCGGACGGCTCGGTTGCGATCGAGCTGGATTCGACACCGACGAGCGCTCGCATCGATGTGCTGGATTCCGGGTCGGGTATTCCCGAGTCTGAACGGGAGCGAGTTTTCGAGCGGTTTTATCGCCTCGAGAAACATCGCGGTTCCTTCGGCAGTGGACTTGGCTTGAGCCTCGTCTCTGCCGTGGTCAGCCTCCACGGCGGCACAATCTCGTTGCTCAACGGCGACCCCGGACTGCGGGTCCGGATGCAGCTTCCGATGACTTAAGGCGGCACGCCACCCGGCTCGGCGATCTCGAAATGAACGCCGTCGGGGCCTTCGAAGAACATCAGCAGCGTCGTGCCTCCCGGCCGGTTCGCTCGAGTTTCATACGGCTCATAGCCACTTGCGCGTACCCGGGTGACGAGCGCGTCCATATCGTCGACTGCGAATCCCAGGTGATCGAGAGAACGACCTCGGCTTGGCGCCACCCCGACGCCTTGCTCGTTGACGTTGCTCAACGACTCGCGTGTAAACACCGGTTCGTCAGGATCGAACCCTTCGATCGGCTGTTCTTGCAGCGGTTCCGAGATATAGACCCAGATCCCGTCATATCGAATCGCGTCGAATTCATCGCCATCCCCCGCAGGTTCGAAGTTGCCGCCGAAAATCTGCAAAAACCAGTCGCGCATAGCGGCGGGTTGCTCCGTCACCAGGTGAACATGCTGGATGCCACGAAAATTCGCGCTTTCCAGTAATTCGATACGCGTGCCCCACGGATCCTCGATCAGCGCAACAGCTGTCGTCACAACGCCCGGAGTAGCCGCCGTGATGGTTCGAGCGCCCATGACCCGAGCGCGCGCGACAGTTGACGCGACATTGGGAACGGCGAAGCCGAAGTGATCGATGACACCACCGCGACTCGGCGCTGCATTGCCGTCATCGAGCATCGTGGCTATCGCGCCGTGTACCTGATCAACCGCACCCATACCCGCGGTCGGCGGGCGCAGCACACCCCCGAGCAGCGTCTGATACCACTCGGCTGCCGCGGCCGCGTCCGGCGCGCGCAGATGTATGTGGGTAAATGACTGCGCTCCCGCAGCGGCGGGAATCAGCATCGCGATCAGAAACGCGGCCAGGAAATTACTCGGTCGCAGCGGCATAAGCATGCTCCTTCGAAGCGACTGAACATAGCATCAGGCGCGGCGGAGCCCCAAGCCCTTTATCGATCGATCTTCATACCGGCACTGAGCGGACCAGCCCGGGATAGTAGTAGCCGAGCGTCGTGATTCTCGCGACGTAATGGACGTAGAGCGCGGCCCAGAGTCCGTGATTGTCGAGAGGCCGAAGCAACCACCACGCGATCAGGAACACCGCAGTCGACATCAGCATTGCATTGCGCATATCGACGGTCCTCGTTGCGCCGATAAAAATCCCGTCGAGCTGAAAGGCCCAGACGCCCAAGAGCGGTGCGCAGGCTGCCCATAACAAATAGGTCCGCGCCGTGGCCCGAGCGTCCGCGTCGACGGTCAGCATGTCGACGAAGAAAGGTCCGAGCAACAAGAACACGACCGACGCGACGAGAGCAACGGCTGCGGCCAACTGAGTCGTAATCCGCGCTGCGACTTTCAGGCCGGCGCGGTGCGCCGCGCCGAGCGCGCGGCCAACGAGCGCTTCTGCAGCGAACGCGAGTCCGTCGAGAAAAAATGCGCCGACTGAAATCAGATGCATAAGCACGGCGTTCGCCGAGAGAATTACGTCGCCCTGCTTCGCTCCCTGCGCCATGAACCAGAAATAGACAGCGACCAGCGCGAGGGACCGGAGCATGATGTCGCTATTCACTGCGATCGTGCGCTTCATGCACTTCGGATCGAGTAATCGCTGTGCCGACCAGTTCCCACCGATGCTACGAAGATGCCGAATGGCGATGACGATTCCAGCGGCCGCCGCGATACATTCCGCGATCAGCGTGCCGAGCGCGACGCCAGGAACGTCCCAGCCAAAACCGAGCACGAACAATGCGTCAAGGGCGATATTCGACAGGTTCAGCAGCAGTTGCAGGAGCAGGCCGATATCCGTACGCCCGAGACCGATGAACCAGCCGAGCAGTGCATAGTTTGCGAACGTCGCCGGTGCTGCCCAGATTCGAATCGCAAAGTATTCGCGTGCGAGACCTTCGACCTGGTCGCTTCCGCTGAGCAGCCCGAACGCGATCTCGCGAATCGGCCACTGCAACACGAGCAGGACCATCCCCGCTGCCGCGGCAACGACCAGCGCGCGCGCGAGGCAGGATCGAATCTCTTCCGGTTCTTTCGCGCCGAGTGCCTGAGCCGTGAGACCGGTCGTGCCCATGCGCAGGAAACCGAACGCCCAGAAAATGAAGGAGAAAACAAGCGCGCCAACTGCTACAGCGCCGATGTACGCCGGGTCGGGGATCTGTCCAACCACGGCCGTATCGACAATCCCGATCAGTGGCGTTGATACGTTGGACAGCATGACCGGGATCGCGATCGTGAGCACATCGCGATGTGTTAGCGCGGCGTCGCGCCCGGGGAGAGTCGAGTCCTGCTGCATGGGGGCGTGACTATCGCACGCAACCCAGGGCGACAGTAGCATCTGCCGCCCGGGAGCTGGAGAGATTGGGCTCCCCAGATGCGCCCAAGCCTAGCTCCGAGGAGACTTTTATTGTCCCGAGCGCACTGAGGAGCGTTACAGATTACGCTCCTGCAATCGCAACTTCGTCGATACGTGTCTCATTATCTTGCCGATGTATTTAACATAGGGTGTCCATTGCCAGGATCGGCTCATGATTCGAATCTCGAGAGGCAAAGAAGCGTTATTGCTTGGGGCGATCATGGCGATTGCCGGATGCACGACTACATCGACGGACAGCGCAGCAGTATCGCGCCGGATGTCGCTTGCGCCAACGCCAATCGTAATTGCACATCGTGGCGCCAGCGGCTACCGGCCAGAGCATACGCTCGCGGCCTATAGCACGGCCGCGCTGCAAGGCGCGGATTACATCGAGCTGGATCTGGTCAGCACGCGCGACGGACACCTCATCGCGAGACACGACAACCTTCTCAATCTCTCGACCGATGTCGCCAACCGGCCCGAGTTTGCCGACAGGAAAGTCGAGAAGATTGTCGATGGCAGGCGACTAATAGGGTGGTTCAGCGAGGACTTTACTCTCGAGGAAATCCGTCAGCTACGGGCCATCGAGCGCGTCCCGGATCTTCGGCCGCGAAACGCGCTCCACGACGGCGTCTACTCCATCGCGCTGCTGAGCGAGGCCATCGCCGTAATTCAGTCTCTGGAGACGATGCTGGGCCGGGATATCGGGCTCTATATCGAACTCAAACACCCGACGCACTTCGAGACCGCAGGGCTCGCGATGGAACAAACGCTCGTGAACGAGTTGACGCGTTTCGGCTATTCCCGGGCTGGCGACTCGATTTTTCTGCAGTCATTCGAGATTGCGAGTCTGAGACGCCTGGACGCACTGACCGAGCTGCGCCTCGTGCAGCTCCTGGGTAGTTCGGGCGCGCCTTACGATGTCACCGCGGCATCGGGAGACGGGACTTTCATCGCGATGGCGACATCAGAGGGGCTGCGCGAGATTGCAGACTATGCCGACGGCGTCGGACCCGACAAAGATCTTCTGATTCCACTCGATGCGGCGGGCAGACTCTCCGTCTCCGCCGCAACGCGTTTCGTCGAACGCGCACACGCGGCCGGGCTCGTTGTCCATCCGTATACATTTCGCGCCGAGAACGCGTTTCTACCGTCGAACTACCGATCTTCTCGAAGCGAGACCGAGTTCGGAGCAGCAGCTGGCGAGATCTCCGCTTTCCTGGCGCTCGGCATCGACGGCTTCTTCACCGATCACAGCGCCATCGGAGTGGCGGCTCGGGACGAATTCGCCGCAGCCCGATAGACGGCTTCGCCGGCCAACACCGGAAACTGTGCCCCAGGTCGCAATTCCACCGCCTGGATTTGATTAGACTCGTCTTAAGATGAGTTCCACGTCGAAAGCCGAAGCCACCAACGCGATCCCCGGGAACTCCGCCGGAAGCGGTGACGTCATGATCATCCCGCGTTACAGCGATGATATCTCCAGCTCCAACTGCCTCGTCGTTGCGCCATTCCGAAAGTCCGAGCGCGGACCGACGATAATGGCAACTGTGGAGCATTATCGGGCAAACGACGCTGACAGCGGCTTCCCGTGGACTATTCTCCCGGTCGTCGGAGAAGCGTTGCCGCTGAAGCAAGCTATGGAATCTGCCGTCCGCTACGCGAAAGCGAATGGCGTTTACGCGATCTTCGTCAATCAGGACGGCTTCAGCTCGGAAACCGAGAAGCGCCAGACCGATACGAAAGCCCTTAGAACGGGAGCGCCGAAGCCGCGCTAGACAACAAACTCCGGACGATTCAGTCTCGTTTAGTTCCCCCGGAAAATGGTCTATGCTTGACCGACCACTAACCAATAATCCGGATTATCGGGGGATAACCACGTGGCAAATCGCCGAGAGCTTCTCAAAGTTCTGTGTGGCAGCTCAGCCGGTCTGGTAGCGCTCAGCTACGGATTCGGAGCTGCCGCTCAAACCGCGCGACGCGAGATCATGATTGGCGGTCGGCGCGTCAATACTGTCGATATTCACGCCCATTGCGTCATCCCTTCGGTCGGTGAATTAACGGCGGGTACGGAGTTCGCGAATATCGGCATGCCGGCATGGCAGGCGCTCGGCCCCGAACGTATCGACGCGATGAATGAACGCGGCATCGATTACCAGGCGCTCTCGGTCAACCGGTATTGGTGGTATGCCGCCAATGAAGACCTCGCTGCCCGTGTCGTCCGGCATCATGATGAAGCGCTTGCGGCATGGGTGGAACAGCACCCGGATCGTTTCGTCGGCTTGTCTTCGGTGTCGCTTGCACACCCGGAACTCGCTGCCGAGCAACTGGAATATGCAATGACCCAGCTCGGCCATCGGGGCGCGTCGATCGCCGGTCACGTGCTGGGCGAACATGTGTCTGATCCACGTTTCGATCCTTTCTGGGCCAAAGCCGAGGAACTCGAGGCGCCGATATTCATGCATCCGAACGGAGCGCAGAACGCCGTGCGCGAAGGCGGCCTCAGCGGTCGCGGCGACCTCGGCAATATCATCGGCAATCCGCTCGAGACCACGATTTTTCTGTCGCATCTGATTTACGAAGGCGTACTCGATCGTTTTCCGGGGTTGCGAGTAGTTGCTGCTCACGGCGGAGGCTATTTGCCATCCTATCTCGGGCGCTCCGAAGTCGCGTGCGCGGTACGAAACAATGCCAACTGCGTTAACGACAAGAATCCCCGCGATTATCTTCGCGAGCAGATACTTGTCGACACGATCGTCTTCGACGAAGAGGGCCTGCGCCATCTCGTGGCCGAGATGGGCACGAGCCAGATCGTCTACGGTACGGACCTGCCGTTCAACTGGCCAGACACCCTCGATATCGTCCTCGAGTCACCATCACTGACCGACGCGGAGAAAGCCGCTATCGTTGGCGGCAATCTGAGCCGGTTGCTCAAGATCGGCTAGACGCACTTCATCGCGTTATGACTTCGATTCTACCGAATCGGATGAGCCGATTCGGAAAAGTACTGTTCGATCGCGCGACAGGCGCCGCGGCAGAAATGGAATCCGCGAAATCCGTCTGTGCTCTGCTGGGCGAGATTTACGAGCCTGGAATGCGTGTGCTCGATGTGGGTTGCGGCGCCGGGCATTATCTGCGTAGCTTTCGCCAGCGCATCGACCCCGGGATCGACTATTCCGGGATTGACCTGACAGCGCATTTCATCGATCTCGCGCGCAAGGCGTTTCCGGAGGTAGAGACTTTCGCTGTCGGTGATGTATGCGATCTGGAGTTTACGAACAACTCGTTCGACGTCGTGCTGTGCATGAACGTGATTCCGAACCTTGCGCCACCGCCTACGAGAGCGATTGCCGAACTGCTTCGAGTGTCATCGAAATACGTGATCATCAGATCCTTATTTGCTGACATGACCTACCTGATCCGGGAACTGTTGTCGGACGCTGAGGAAGACAGCGCCCTTATCGCAGCGGATGGAAGCGTTGCCGGGGATCGCTACCTCTATAACAACATGTACTCTGAGAACTATATCCGGAGCATTATTCGCGAGATAGATTCCACAACGACGATCCGAATAGAATCGGACACGAGCGCCGTACCGATAGACAACCGCGGCGAACTTGGCGCGTGCGGAACGCGGAGCGAAGCGGGGCTGCAGATCGCCGGGCAGCTCGTTCTCGACTGGCGGTTCATCGTATTGAGCAAGAACGGAGACGTGACGACTTGAGGATTCGCGACAAGACGGTGGGACCGCGTTCGCCGGCCTATGTTATAGCCGAGGCCGGAAGTAACCACAACGGCAGCGTTGAAACCGCACATCGTTTGATCGATGTAGCCGCGGAAGCGAAGGCTGACGCAGTAAAATTTCAGACATTCAAGGCGCAACGCCTGTACCCCAAAAGCGCCGGAAAGAGCGACTACCTGGGCCTCGACACATCGATCTACGACATTATCAAAGCCATGGAAATGCCCTCGGAATGGCTGCCCGAACTTTGTGAGCACAGCCATGAGGCGGGGCTCGCCTTTATTTCCACTCCGTTCCACGAAGAGGCGGTCGATATTCTCGATCCCTACGTCGATGCGTTCAAGATCGCCTCTTACGAGATGACCCACGATCCGCTGTTGCGCGAAGTCGGGCGACGCGGCAAACCCGTGTTCATATCGACGGGCGCATCCGAGCTCGAAGAGACCAGACATGCAGTCAAAGTACTGCGCGATTCCGGTTGCAACGATCTGGTCGTTTTCCAATGCACGGCGGCCTACCCGGCCCCGGCCGATGCCGCGAACGTAAGGGCGCTGGTTACGATGCGAGACGCGCTCGGTGTCATGACCGGACTATCGGATCACACGCGCGATCCGACAGCTGCACCAATGGCTGCGGTCGCATTGGGAGCTGTCGCGATCGAGAAGCACTTCACTCTCGACAACGATCTTCCAGGGCCCGATCACGCTTACGCGGTCGAACCCGACGAATTGTCCCGGCTCGTCGCCGGCGTACGAAGAATCGAAGCCGTGCTCGGAACGGGAACGAAGGAAGTCCTTCCCAGCGAGGAGGAGCTTCATTCGTTTGCGCGTCGCAGTATATTCACGACGCGGGATATTCAGGCCGGGGAAACCTTCACGAGAGACAATATCGACGTACTCCGCGCCGGCAAGCTCGGCGCCGGACTGCCGCCCGCAGACCTCGACCGCGTCCTGGCCGCAACCGCAGCGATGGACATTGCGGCTGAGACGCCGCTTTCGGCTGACCACGTCGCCAATCCGAACCATTAGAGTCAGACCCGGGACGAGCCATGGCGGACGCGGAGAAAGTCGACGCAGTTGTAATCGGCGCCAATATTCGCGGGCTCGTCGCAACCTACGTATTGAGCATGCTCGGTTATCGGGCCGTATTACTCGAGCGAGCACCGTTTATCGGTGGCGTAGACGGCTCTTTCAACACGCCCGACGGAAGCTGGTTCGAGTACGGAATGCATGTACTCGACTACGACCGCTCCGAAGTCGCGACCAGGCTTTTCACGCATGTCGTCGACGGGAAAGTGCATCGCGTTCGCCTGAAGCGCGGCATCGTTCTCAGAAACCAGGTAATGCCTTATGCGCCGGAACCAGCCGAGATGCCCGAGGAGCTGCGGAACATGCTGCCTCCGGGCGATCTGATTGACGATATTGGCGACGAGCTCCCCACACGCGTACGACTCAGCGAGTTTTACGGCGAGGAATACGCCAATATGATCTTCGACGAGACGCTGCCGTCGCTCCCGACCGAAAACCGGCATCGGGCATTCGGCGTCGATGAGGCGGAGCTACTGACGAATATTTACCCCTGGTTCTTCCCGCAAGCACGCCGCAAGCCGGTAAGCGGCGACGAGTCCCGGAGCTATCACGACAAGCTCAGGAACAGTGTCGATCAGTACATCCTGTACCCGCACGATGGAGGATTCGGCGGATTCAGCAAGGGTTTTGTCAGCAAATTTCATCCGGAGCGTATTGAAGTTCTCACCGACGCACGTGACATGGCAATCGAAGCGGAGCCGGGAAGCCACAGGATCTCTGCGGTCAGTGCGCGGGGACGCCGCTTCGAAGCAAAGAATTACTTCTGGGGTGCGAGTTGGGCCCAGCTATGCGGATTGCTCGGAATTCCGTGCCAGAACACGGCGACCGACCTGATCATGATCGGGAGCTTTCGGCTGAACCGCCCGGCTAACACAGCGTACAACGAAATTCTGTTTGGCGATCCCAATCTCAGACTTAATCGCGTGTATTTTCCGGCGAGCTTCCGCAACTCCGATGAACCACTGCTGCAAATTGACTACGCGATCCCTTGCGCCGATAAGCCATCGACTGACCCGGACGTCTGGCAGCGCGCCTGGGTCGAAGATCTGACAACGGTCGGAATCCTCGACGCCGATCACCGGGTCGAGATGTTCGATTACAAGACTAACCAGATGCACTTTAACTCCTACGGCATGGAAGGCAAGAAGCTCATCGATGCAGATCCATCGTTGCTGCGCGCGGACAGCAACGTCCGTCCCTTAACGCCATCGATGGCAAATTTGAATCTGAATTCGCATATCCCCAGAAACATCGCGTACGTCACCTCGATCCTCGCGACAGGGTCGGGAAACGACTGAATCACCGACGACGATCTATGGCTGCCGACGATTTCCCGCTTTGTTTCCGTGTCGACGCCGATGCCGTTAATGGGACCGGTCACTTCATGCGCTGCCTGGCGCTCGCACAATACTGGCGCGCTGCCTGCGGACCGGTGAGCTTCGCGGGCCGCTTCCCTAGGGCGCTGGAGCGGCGGCTCGAGCAGGAAGGAATCTCTGTATTCCCGATCTCCATGCCACACCCGGAAGCGCAGGATCTCACTGAGGTTCTGGCGATTTTTTCCGGTAGAACGACCGTCGTCATCGACGGTTATCATTTCGACGCGCCGTATCACGACGCGTTGGCAGCCGCGGGTCACCGGCTGATGATTATCGACGACACGGCGCATCTCGGCCGGTACGGCGGCGAAATCCTGTTGAACCAGAACATCTACGCCGACGAGCTCGCCTACGAGGTAGCTCCGGCCAGGAAACTGCTGGGGCTGCGTTACGCATTGCTGAACAGAGCGTTTCGGGACTTCGCGGACCGTCGATCCGACAGCTGCGAGCCCGTCGCGCGAAATCTACTCGTAACGATGGGCGGCGCAGACCCCGGCAACGCCACATTGTCCGCATTGCAGGCACTCGCCGCGGCTGATGCGGACTTCAATGTGCGCGTTGTCGCCGGCGCAGCCAATCGCCACGTCGACTCGATTCAGGATTTTTGCCATTCACGGTCCGGACATTGCGAGCTTCTCGTCGATACCGCTGAAATGCCCGCGATCATGGACTGGGCCGAGCTCGCGATCGCCGCGGCCGGCACGACGAGCTGGGAGCTGCTCTACATGGGGGTACCGACTGTGTTCGTCGCCATCGCGGCCAATCAGGAGCCCATCGGCGCAGGAATCGAGCGACACGGCGCCGGCATTTACCTCGGGCGCAGCAAGACCCTGGACTGGAGCCTTCTCGCGGAGACATCATTAACGCTGGCGTCCGACGACGACAGACGCCGGTCATCGATAGACGCGGGCAGGCATCTCGTCGACGGGGACGGCGTTGTCCGGGTTGCCGAGAAATTGCAGCGAATCGAAGAAGGGTAATGCATGTCAGTTCGCGATCAGGGATTCGAGATTTTTAACGGCCAATCGGTTCTTATTACCGGAGGCACTGGTTCATTCGGGCGTGCGTTCGCCGAGCGATTGTTGAGAGACAGCAGCGCGACTCGAATCGTGATATTCAGCCGTGACGAACTGAAACAATTCGAGATGAGTAATGCGTATAACGGCGAATCCCGGCTACGATTTTTTCTAGGTGACGTTCGCGATCGCGATCGCCTATATCGCGCTTTTGACGGTACGGATATCGTTATTCACGCAGCTGCGCTCAAACAAATACCAGCAGCAGAATACAATCCTTTCGAGTTCGTCAACACCAATATTATCGGCGCGCAGAACATCATCGACGCGGCTATCGACAGGCGAGTCCGAAAAGTCATCGCACTCAGCACCGATAAAGCATCGAGTCCGGTCAATCTTTACGGCGCGACAAAGCTCGTTAGCGACAAACTCTTCGTCGCGGGCAACGCGTACTCAGGCGCCAAAGATACTCAGTTCGCCGTCGTTCGTTATGGAAACGTCGTGGGGAGCCGTGGCAGCGTCATCGCACGACTTCGAGACCTCTCGAACGGTGAAATTTTCTATCTAACCGACGAAAGGATGACTCGGTTCTGGATAACGATCGACCAGGCAACGAGTTTTGTCGCGCGCTCCGTGGCAACAATGACCGGCGGCGAGATCTTCGTTCCGAAACTACCGAGCATGAAGCTGATAGACATCGTCACGGCAATCGCGCCCGACGCCAGGATCGAGCGTATCGGATTGCGTCCGGGGGAAAAGCTGCACGAAGAAATGATCAGCTCTGACGATGCGCATCGGACGATCGACCGGGGCGACCACTACGTCATCTGCCCGAGTATCGATTGGGAAGGACAGCCGAAAATCGCCGGCGAGCGAGTCACGCTCGATTTTGAGTACAGCAGCAATTCGAATGCGAACTGGCTCGACGCAGATGGCCTGGTTCGGCTCCTGAATGACTGAGCATCCATACATCTCTTATGGTCGCCAATGGATCGACGACGATGACGTAGAAGCCGTAATTGCGGTGCTGCGCGGAGACTGGTTGACGACCGGCCCAATGACCGAAACTTTCGAACGCGCTCTGGCTGACTACTGTGGCGCGCAACACGCAGTCGCGGTTAGCTCCGGAACTGCCGCACTCCACACCGCGTACGCATCTCTGAATCTCGGCGCGAACGACGAGATCGTCACGTCGCCGCTAACCTTTGCCGCGACGGCGACAGCCGCGCTCCACCTCGGAGCCACCGTTAAGTTCGCGGATATCGATGAGCAGACTGGAAATATCGCTCCCGCGGCCATCGCCGATGCCATAAGCGGCACGACAAAACTTATCGTACCCGTAGACTACGCCGGTCACGCGGCAGACTACGACGCTATCGACGCCATCTCACGACCACGCGGAATCCGAACCGTCGCAGATGCGGCGCATTCCTTCGGCGGCCGCTATAGGGGCAAAACGGTCGGTACTCTCGCAGATGCAACGGCAATCAGCTTTCATCCGGTGAAAGCCATCACGACAGCCGAAGGGGGCGCCGTCATTACAAATGACGAAAACTCCGCAGGACGCGCCAGGCGATTCAGGAACCATGGAATCGTGCGGGAGAAGAGCGAGCTAATGGACCCTGGCGAAGCCTGGTACTACGAGATCCAGGAGCTCGGGCTGAATTATCGCCTTCCCGACGTACTCTGCGCGCTCGGTCTGTCGCAGATCGTCAAGCTAAACGGCTTTGTCGCGCGGCGCCGCGTGATCGCCTCGCGCTATTCTCGGGAGCTGAGCATGCTGGACGAGCTCGAACTTCCCGTCGAGCTCGAATCGGTCGAATCCGCATGGCATCTCTATGTCCTGCGCGTACGGGACGCGTCGCGCCGCGACGAACTCTTCCGCCGACTGCAGAACGACGGAATCGGCGTTCAGCTGCACTACATGCCGGCCTACCTGCATCCACTCTTCCGCGAACTCGGATACTCGGCCGGGACCTGCCCTGCTGCTGAGAAATTCGCCGCAAGCGCTTTCTCTATCCCGATCTACCCGCGCATGACCGACGATGAGGTCGACAGAGTCATCGAGATCGTTTCGCGAGCCGTCGCCGAGCTGCTGTAGGCACCGCGGTCGACGAACGGCAGCTTCAGCTTTCAGCCACTCGTCCCGGCCAACGACGCGGATCCATGATTTCCACCGGCAGGTTGCGAAGCTTTGTCCGGAGCTGCTGAAACAACTCATCCGGCATCGATTTCGACATCGTGTCTACGTTCGCCTTCAGCTGGGCTGCCGTTTCCATGCCGACAATGACTCGATCGACTTCGGATCTGGTCACAAATAGCAGCGCTGCCTCGACCGCGGTCAGCTCGCTATCGGCGAGTAGCGTCAGATACTCTCGAAGCGCGTGACGCGCATGCGCCAACCCTTGTGGTAACGCGTCTTCCGATAGTGATACGAGTCCCTGCAGAAAAACGCTTCGTGCCTGGACAATGCACCCTTTCGACTGCAGATCCGTGAGACATTCGGAATTCAGCAGGCGCTGGTCGAAAATGCTGAGCGGATGCTGCACTATCTCGAGCTCGGGAAATTCGTCGAGCACAGACAAATCTTCCGGACCATAGACCGACACACCGATTTTTCCCAGCCAGCCACGCTCTCGCGAACGAAGTAACGCGTCGATTAGCGCCCGACCATGCCGATGTAATTGCTCAATGTGGTGAACAAGCACCTCGCTTAAAACCGGCACGGCCAGTTTCCTGAGTGAGGATTCAAGCGAGAGATCGACCGCTTTCGCGAGTTCCGACGAAGAAAGCCCTTCGTCGAGAGCGCTTAGTTTCGTACAGATCTCGAATGAGTCTCCGGCTCCACGCTCGCGAAGGAAGCGGCCAATACGCTTCTCGGCTTCTCCGTAAACCGGTGCAGTATCGAGATAACGGATGCCCGCGGAAAGTGCACGATCGAGGATCTCATCGACAGTTCCGGCGCTCGGTATACCACCGCGGTTGGCAACACCATAAGCGGACCCAAGCTGGGCCGTCCCTAGACTTATTTTTCGCATCGACATTGCCAGTGAAGCGGATTCTCACAAGGATGATTCGTGAGATGGCCGCGGATCGGACCGGCGATTTATGCCATGCTTCGCCATCTTTTCCGTTGCCTCTCTCGAGCGAAAAAGTATCGCATACGCTGGAATCTGCCCACGGTAATGCGATTGCCCTTGAACGTATAGCCCTGGCTGCCTTTACGAATGTCGCCTTCGAAATAGGGATGCGTAAAGCCGCCACGCATCCTGAAGTAGCCGACTTTCAACGCCGGCGTCGGATCCTTGGGCGGAAGATCAGCTCTCACCAGCCCGATAACTTCGTCGTGACTCTCCGGGTTGTAGGTCGCCCCCAGAGGCTTGAAGATCGAACTCGACAAAATGATTGAGGGCTTTTTCCAGTAAACCGCCTCGATCGCCATCGTCGATCTGAACGACAGGACGCAATCGGCATGATCGAGCAATGAGTAGCTACTGACCCTCGAATCTGCGGAGACGACGGCCAGGTTCGCGAATTCGGCCTCGAGCCTCCGGAGGCTGCGAGTGTATTCGTTGTCTACGCCTTTCTGACGCGGATGAACGCGGAAATAGATACGGACCAGCGGTTCGTCGAGCAAACTCTCCGCAATGCGCCGCGTCGCTTCCAGCTGATCCGGATAGATCGTTGTCTCGTACTCGGGACTGATCGCAACGAATTCGTCATCCGAGCTGCCATAGATCACGACATTTCGCTGCTCGCTGCTCCAGGACTCCGGCAGATAACCGGGTTCCTGCCGGCCGACGTAAACCCGATCCTGTGTAGCGATCTTCGCGTCTCCTTCGGACGCGCTCATCGTCCCGCTTCGTCTCATTTCGAAGAAAAGTTTGCCGACTTCACGCTTGTCGTCGGGAGCGCTGTCCCACAATTCGTCCACCGTTGTTACGAAATTCCCGATGTCCTGCGGAAGCGCGTTCTTGAAGTAGATCAGCTTGTTGACGCCGAGCGCGGTTTCGTACACATGGCATTCGACGCCCTGGTCGTTGCAGGCTCGCAATGCGGCTCGGTCGATTGCGCTCCGTCCATGATAAATGATGACGCGATCCGGTTTTTCGGCTTCGATCGCATTGCTTATGGCTTCGAAAACGATTTTTCCGGTATTGAGCAGACGTTGAATCACGCGCCTTACCAGCGGGTTGTCGAGATTCGGTTCCGAGTTACGCGCAACATGCGCGCAGGAAGAGAGCGCCGCATAGCCGATATCCATCGCACCGAACGTCAGCGCGCGAAGTTTCTGCAGGTCTTCAAATTGATCCGCCTCGCTTTTGAGTGCTTCGAGTCGTTCCGTGCCAATGTAATCGGTCAGGTCTCGGTCTGAGTACTCGCCGGTGACCAGATCCAACCCTCTCCGCCCCCGCTCGATGCAATACGAGCAGATCGAGCGACCATGCTCGAGATTTGCCGTGCACGCCGGCAACTGCCCGTCACAGCGGACGTGCACAACTTCGTGACCGGCGTCGATCGCCTCCTGCATTACACTCAGAACCGCAGGTAGCCGTGGCCGCCAGACAGCGACCAGTGGATTGTAGACGAGCAATTTCATTCGAAAGCCAGGCTTGGGGATGCGCGCATGATAATCGTAGAATTATTTTTGGCAAAAGGAGTCCGCATTGATCGCCGCCATTCTGCAAGCTCGTATGAGTTCTTCTCGTCTCCCTGGAAAGGTGCTGAAACCGATACTGGGGCGGCCCATGATCTGCAGACAGCTCGAGAGGATACAGAAAGCCGGCAGACTGGACGCGGTGGTTGTCGCGACGAGCACGGATCGCGCGGATGATCCGATCGCAATGGCAGTAAAATCCGCGAACGTGACGTGCTTCCGCGGCGACCTCGACGATGTGCTCGACCGTGTTTACCACGCCGCACTGCTGGTGAATGCAGATCACGTTGTCCGCCTGACCGCAGACTGCCCGCTCGTTGACCCGCGCGTCATCGACACGTTAGTCGGCTTGCATCTCGCCGAGAATCGCGATTATTCGTCGAACTTCCTGGAGCGTCGCTTTCCGGACGGAATCGATGCCGAGATAGTCTCGATGGCTGCTTTGAAGATTGCGTGGCGAGAAGCCTCGGAACGCTCCGACCGCGAACACGTCACGCCCTATTTGTACAGGAACTCCGGGAAGTTCAATCTAGGCTCACTTCGTTGTGAGCGAGACCTTGCGGCGCACCGCTGGACAGTCGATTATCGGGAAGATTTCGATTTCGTAACGAAAGTGTTCGAGAAGCTATATCCGGAATCCGCAAACTTCTCGATGTGGGATGTCCTCGAAATGCTCGAGCGGCAACCCGAATTGTCCAATATGAACTCCGGGATAAGCCAGCATTCGTCGTGACTGATCGTTATAAACACTCGCGCGAGATGCTCGAACGAGCGCTTGCTGTCATTCCCCTTGGCTCGCAGACATTCTCGAAGAGCATTACGCATTTTCCGCAACGGGTTTCACCGCATTTTGCGAGTCACGGCAAAGGCTCCCGGCTTTGGGACGTCGACGGTAACGAATACCTGGACTTCATCAACGGACTCGCCTCGGTGCTGCTCGGCTATCGCGACGACGAGGTTGATGCCGCCGTGACGGAACAGCTGAGACACGGTGTCACGTTCTCGCTTTCTCACGAGCTGGAGATCGAAGTCGCTGAGCGACTGACGTATCTCATCCCTTGCGCAGAGAGAGTGCGCTTTGGCAAGAACGGAAGCGATGCAACGACGGCGGCAGTTCGTCTCGCGAGAGCCAGTACGGGTCGCGACAGAATTGCGGTCTGCGGCTATCACGGCTGGCAGGACTGGTATATCGGCTCCACGACGCGTGACCTCGGTGTACCAGAGGCGGTAAAGGCCCTGACACACAGTTTTCCCTACAACGATCTTGCCGCGCTGGACGAACTTCTGACCAGGCATCCCGGCGAATTCGCCGCGGTCATGATGGAACCGATGAATTCGGTTACGCCGCACGAGGGCTATCTCCAGGGCGTTCTCGAAGTCGCGCACCGGCACGGAGCCCTGTTCGTGCTGGACGAGACGATCACGGGTTTCCGCTTCCATCGCGGCGGCGCCCAGGCTTTTTTCGGAGTGACACCCGATCTTGCGACGTTCGGCAAGGGCCTCGGCAATGGCTATCCGATCAGCGCCGTAGTAGGACGCAAAGAAATCATGCAGCTGATGGAAGAAATTTTCTTTTCTGGGACATTCGGCGGAGAGACAATATCACTTGCAGCCGCTCGCGCAGTTCTGAACCGCGTCGAGAGAGACGACGTTCCCGGTGCTCTTGCTGCAAAAGGTGCTGCGCTTCGCAGTGGCATTGATCGGATCCTCGAGGCCGGCGGCGCGAGCGACGTCTTCACGTTGAGCGGCCATCCTGGCTGGACGTTCCTCAATATCGTGGGAACTGCAGAAACTTCCGCTGAAGAGATCAGGACACTGCTGCTTCAGGAACTCTTCGGCCGCGGCATTCTGTTCCTGGGAACCCACAACCTCAGCGCGGCACATACTGATGAAGACATCGAGACCCTGATCTCCACGTATTCCGAGCTACTTCCGGAACTGGCGGAATGCGCGCGAGCAGGATCTGTCGGCGAGCGGCTTCGATGCGAGCCTCTGAAGCCGCTATTCCGGGTACGCTGAATGCCGTCGCCTGCCGACGCCACGCTGTTTCTCGGCCCTGAAGACTCGCCGCTCTGCGACTGGCTACGCGATTCCGAAGCGCGGGTCCTGCAGACCGACGAGCTGATCGATCGCGACTTCATCATCGCCAACGAGATCGCCTTTCTGGTCAGCTATGGCTACCGCCATGTCTTGCAACGACCCGTTCTCGAAATGCTGCCTGACCGTGCGGTCAACCTTCATGTCTCCCTGTTGCCCTGGAATCGAGGCGCCGATCCGAATCTTTGGAGCTTCATCGAAGACACGCCGAAAGGTGTATCGATTCACTACCTGGACAGCGGAATAGACACGGGCGACATTATCGTCCAGAAAGAAATTGTCTTCCGCGACATCGACAACGATACGCTCGCGACGACTTACGAGCGGCTCAACACGGAGATTCAGGAGTTGTTCAGAGCATCCTGGCCGGCGATAAAATCCGCGAGCTGCGGCCGTCGGCCCCAACCGCGCGGCGGCTCCCGTCATTCAAGCGCGGATCGGAACCGGGTTGCCGACAGGTTGACGGACGGCTGGGATACGCCGATCCGGGTGTTGCTGGGGTCGGAGGGCTAATAGACTAAACTGTTATATTTCTTTGACTTATAGTCACTTTACAGAAAACAGTTAAGATTTCTTACTGCGCCCGGAGAAGGCGAAAATCAGCATTGCCGCGATCACAACACCGACGAGATTCGAGACGAGATCCCAGCCCGTGTTGAAGTAACCGCCAACGTTGGTCTCAGGAACGAGCAGCGTCGCGATGAATTCAACCAGTTCGTTCATCGCACCCAGACCCATACCGGCAGCCGCGGACAGGATCAGCAATCCACCTGTCGGATGAGCGTCACCGCCCTGTCGACGAATGGCGGCTCTTAGGCCCTGCCAGCATGCCCAGGTCGCAATGCCGAATCCGTACGCGTGCACGATGTGATCGAATTTCAGAAGGTCGGGAATGAGCCACCAGGAGTACAGCACGCGTATATCGCCATTGATCGGCCATGATTCAGGAACCGCGACGAGTCCGCCGGCCATATGCGCAGCACCCCAGATACTGAGTCCCCACAGAACGCCGAGACTCAACGAGACGTTCCGGTGCAGCAGCCACACAACGCCGATGAGAATCAGCATCACCGCTATGTAAATCAGGAACTCGAAGTTGCCGCGCGAAACCGCGACGTATGACGCTGCCATGAGGTACAGCGACGTAAACGCGGCTACAGGCCACAAGCGTGCGTCCAATATGGTCACGATCCGGGTACAAAATCAGGTGTCCGCTGCGGATTGTAACCCCCCACGCACTCCAGCGCGTTTGCGCTGCGGGCTGCGTGTCATGTCCGGGGGAACGTGCCATGATGCGGCGCCATGACGGATCCGGCATTTATCGATCGCCCGAAGTCGCCATCCGCGAGACCGCTTGTCGCGTTGATCCCGTTTATTCGGCCCTACCTTGGTCGATTCCTCCTCGCCCTGGTTGCACTCGGAGCTGCCGCTGCCGCCTTGCTCGCGTTTCCGGTCGCGGTTCGGCATCTGATCGACGCCGGCTTGTCCGCTGAGAGCGCGGCCAGCATCGACCGTTACTTCGTATTGATGTTCGGCGTCGCAGTCCTGTTCGGACTGTTCGTGTCACTGCGCATGTATCTCGTCATGTGGCTGGGCGAACGCGTTGTGGCCGATATCCGCGATGCTGTCTATCGGCACATCATTCGCATGGACCCGACATTCTTTGAAGTCACGCAGACCGGCGAGGTGCTGTCGCGGCTTACTGCCGATACGACACTGGTACAGTCGATCGCGGGCGTCGGGATCTCGATCACTTTACGCGCGGCGGTCACTCTGACAGGTGGCCTCATCATGCTGGCGATCACAAGCCCGAGCCTGACAGCCATTATCCTCGTACTGGTACCCGTCGTGATCGTGCCCATTATCTTGATCGGCAAGCGTGTCCGGTCACTGTCGCGCGCGACGCAGGACCGGGTCGCTGACTCGAGCGGAATTGCCGGCGAGATGCTGAACGCGATTCAGACGGTGCAGGCCTTCACGCTGGAGAATTTACAGAGTGAGCGCTTCTCGAACGCGGTAGACGAAACCTTTTCGACTGCCGTCCGGCGCATTCGGGCTCGTGCGCTTCTGACGGCACTGGCGATTCTTACGATCTTCGGCGCAATCACGCTCGTGCTGTGGCTCGGCGCGCAGGCGGTGCTCGTCGAAGAAATGACAGCGGGCGAACTCAGTCAATTCGTCATGTACGCGATCTTCGTTGCCGGCTCCGCCGCTTCGCTGAGCGAGATGTGGGGCGAGGTACAGAGAGCGGCGGGCGCCACTGAACGCCTCATGGAACTCATGACGGCTGAACCCGGAATCGTTGCTCCACCGAATCCGGCGCCATTCCCCGATCCCGGCCGCGGCGAAATCGAATTCGAAGATGTTTGCTTCAGCTATCCGTCGCGGCTCGAGACACCCGCCATCGACGGTTTTAGTCTCGCCGTCGCTCCGGGAGAGACTGTCGCGCTCGTCGGCCCATCGGGCGCCGGTAAGAGCACCGTGTTTCAGCTGTTGCTGAGATTTTACGATCCGGGCGCCGGTCGCATACTTGTTGACGGAGTCGATATCTCTACCACCGATCCGGAGGAGCTTCGTCGACGCATCGGGCTCGTTCCGCAAGACACGGTGCTGTTCGCGACGTCGGCGCTGGAGAACATCCGCTTCGGCCGCCCGGACGCGACGGTGGATGAAATCAAGGCCGCCGCGCGCGCAGCTGCCGCTGACGAGTTCATTCGCGAACTTCCTGACGGATACGAAACGTTTCTCGGCGAGCGCGGCACGCGGCTCTCCGGCGGCCAGCGGCAGCGCATTGCGATTGCTCGCGCGATCCTGAAAAATCCTCCGATTCTGCTTCTGGATGAAGCGACGAGCTCGCTCGACGCGGAAAGCGAAAGACTGGTGCAGCAGGCACTGGTGAAGTTGATGCAGAACAGGACGACGCTTGTCATAGCGCACCGCCTGGCAACCGTCCAGAAAGCCAGCAGAATCGCTGTCGTGGATCAGGGACGCATCATTGACGTCGGGACCCACGAGGAGCTGATCCATCGCGAACCTACTTACGCCAATTTAGCGAAGCTGCAATTCGGCTCGCCGGGATATTCCATAGAACAAGCTTCTGAACGGTACATTACAATGTCCGGCGAGACGATTTGATCGCGGAGTCGATTGCTGGCGACTTCGGAAACCCCACTTCCCGCACCGAGGAAATCGATGAGCACAGCCGAGACTGACGTCAACAAGTCCGCGGGGGACGCGATCGAACGCGTCATCGAAGCGAAGATGAAGGATCTGGGCGATTTCACCGTGAGGCGCACGCTGCCCAGCCGCGAACGCCAGCGCGTTGGACCGTTTATCTTCTTCGATCACATGGGACCGGCCGAATTTCCGTCCGGGAGCGGCGTCGCCGTCCGCCCCCACCCGCACATCGGGCTCGCTACCGTCACCTACCTGTTCGAAGGCGAGATCGTGCATCGCGACAGCCTCGGCTATGTGCAGTCGATACTGCCGGGGGCGGTGAACCTCATGACTGCCGGTCGCGGAATCGTCCACTCCGAGCGAAGCCCTGAAGAGCTGATGGCGTCCGGGTCGCGGCTGCACGGCCTGCAGACCTGGCTCGCGGTGCCTACGGACCTCGAAGAAGCCGAACCTGCATTCGATCACTATCCGGCCGCGGACATCCCGGTCGTCAGGCTTCCGGGCACGACGCTGAGCGTCCTCGCGGGTTCCGCCTATAGTGAAACATCGCCTGTCCGGACGTCTTCCGAGACCCTGTACCTTGCGGCCGACATGGAACACGGCGCTGCGCTCGAGATCCCGGAACTCGCAGCGGAACGCGCCATCTACCTCGCAGACGGCAGCGTCTCGGTCGACGGTCGCAAACTCAACGTGGGCGACATGGCCGTATTGGCCGAGGCTGCCGTCGTAACTGTCGCAGCAAGCGAAGACGCGAAGATCATGATCCTCGGAGGCGCGCCGCTCGAAGGCGAGCGCCATATTTTCTGGAATCTCGTGAGCAGCTCGCGAGAACGCATCGAGAAGGCGAAAGACGACTGGCGAAACGATCGATTCGACAAAGTCCCGGGAGAGACGGAGTTCATTCCTCTCCCCGACTAGCGAGCCACGCAGACTCGGCTATTCATGAACTTCGGCGCATGACAGCGACCTCGCGAAATCGGCCATCGATATGCGTGTAACCGCTCCCGTAATCAAGGACCTCGTGCTGATCGGCGGGGGCCATAGCCACATCACCGTACTCAAGGGTTTCGGTATGAAACCGATCCCCGGAGTACGCGTGACACTTATCAGTCGCGACGCACTGACGCCTTACTCCGGAATGCTTCCCGGCTTGATCGCCGGGCATTACACATCCGATGACGCGCATATCGACCTGGCACCGTTGACGCGTTTCGCCAATGCCCGGTTCATTCGCGACAGTGTGACTGGAGTCGATCCGGTCCGTCGGCTCGTGCGGCTTGATGCTCATCCGCCGCTGCGATATGACGTATTGTCGATAAATAGTGGTTCGACACCGTCAATGGACGATGTGCGCGGCGCTCCCGGTCGCGCCGTTCCCGTCAAACCGATCAGCCAGTTTCTCGCTCACTGGAATGCGCTGAAGACGCGTGTCGATGCACGCGAGACGCAGCGTACGATTAGCGTCGTCGGCGGTGGTGCAGGGAGCGTCGAGTTGATCTTGGCGGTGCAATACGCGCTCGCTTCACGCGGAACGCAGGGTGAAGGCGGGCCACCGCTGAAATTCGTCCTTCTGACCGCGGACCCGGAGATTCTCTCAACGCATCCGCCGCGGGTCGCGGCGCGATTCCGCCGGATCCTGAGCGAACGTGGAATCGACGTGCAAACCGATACGCGGGTACACGAAGTCCGGCCGACTTGTGTGATCGATTCCGGCGGGCGTGAATACCCGAGCGACGAAACATTGTGGGTGACGAATGCGGGCGCTCCGGCCTGGCTTCGCGAAAGCGGACTGGCGGTCGACGAAGCAGGCTTTCTGTCGGTCGACGACAACCTGCGCTCGACATCCCACCACGAGATATTCGGTGCCGGCGACGTCGCGACGATGATCAATCACCCACGCCCTAAAGCGGGCGTGTTCGCGGTTCGCCAGGGCCGCCCGCTCCTCCGAAACCTGAAGCGCGCACTTCTTGGACGGCATCCGATCGGATTCCGGCCGCAGCGGCAGTTCCTGACGCTGATCAGCACCGGCAATCAATACGCAGTCGCATCGCGAGGATTCTGGTCGGCGGAGGGAGCATGGGTCTGGCGCTGGAAAGATGCAATCGATCGGCGCTTCATGCGCCGCTTCCAGGAACTGCCGGAAATGGCGGAGCCGGCGACGCAAGATCTGCCAACCGAGCTTGCGGACTCGGTAAAAGCCGAACTCGAGGACGATGGAATGCGTTGCGGCGGTTGCGGAGCGAAGATCGCTGCCGACGTTCTTTCGGAAGCACTCAGGGATCTCGAGCCGGTGGTGCGAGACGATGTGATCGTCGGCCTCGATGCACCCGATGACGCCGCCCTCATCGCACAACAAAGCGACAAGGTTTCGGTGCTTTCGATCGATGCATTTCGACCGATGGTAGATGACCCCTATCTGTTCGGGAGGATTACCGCGAATCATTGTCTCGGCGATATCTATGCGATGGGCGCTGAGCCCCAATCGGCGATGACGATAGCGACTCTGCCGGTCTGGCCGAAGGACAAGCTGGTCGACGAATTGCGCCTCATGCTGCTCGGCGCCCTCGCCGCCTTCAAGACCTCAGGAACGGCTCTCGTCGGCGGGCACACAAGCGAGGGGGCAGAAATCAGTCTCGGATTCTCGGTAACGGGTCTGATCGAGCGCGACCGGGTTCTGCACAAGACCGGACTAAAGGACGGCAACGCCTTGCTTCTGACGAAAGCCATCGGCACCGGAACGATACTCGCAGCCGACATGCGCGCCAAAGCCCGCGGCGAATGGGTGGATGCCGCGCTTGAAAGCATGCTGCTTTCCAATCAGAGCGCCGGCCGGATTCTCCGCGCGAATGGCGCGACCGCCTGCACCGACATAACGGGATTCGGGCTGGCGGGTCATCTGCTGGAAATGCTCGCCGATACGCGACTGGCCGCCACAGT
>JAHEKF010000035.1 GCA_024638465.1 Rhodospirillaceae bacterium
AAGTCATGCGTCAATCGCAAATCCGTATCCTTCGTCGCTCATCCTTGAGCTTCCGACACGCAGAGAACCCTCTCGCGGTACCGGGCTGAAGTGACTAATGTGCCTGCCGATCAAGTTGAAACGCGGCGTGGCATCGTTAAGACAGACGTTATTGGGTCGCTGGAAAGGTATCTGTGAGCCAGGTCTCATCCTGTCTGCAGACCGCATAAACTCAACATAATCCAAGCAATTTTCTGACGCTTGAAGCGTCGATACGGACGGTACCTTTATGGTCAGGCCCGAAGTATCCGCCTCGAGGAATATTCACCGAGTCCCAGGGGGCCGGTCGTTACCAGGTATCAGTTGATGGTCGGGCCCGGAGAGTCCGTCTCACTTAATCTCGCCTCGACGTCCGTGTCTCGGCTCGAATCGTGTCCTCGTCGCTCAACTGCCGTCCATGGCACGCTCCTCGTCTACGACGCTCGACGGACACCCCGGGCCCTCCCTCACCCGTTAGCGCAGTGGTCGACCTCGCGGTGGCGGAGAAGTCGGGCGCCCGTATCCGTCATCGCGATGGCGAACGCTGAAGTGCCGGTGAGCGTCGGCTCCGGCGTTTGCCACCGCCGTGCGCAACGCCGCGGTGACCGAGCGCGGGCGGGTGTGACGGTTCATCCGACCCGGAGCCTCTGGCACTGGTAGTCATTCGAGCGTGGTGGGTGCGGCCGAGGGGAGGATGGACTGTCGCGACCGGCCCCTTGGAACTCCGCCAACCGGCCACGGCGCAGACGGACTCTCCGGGCCCGACCATCAACTGATACGTCGACCGGCGCCTGGGACGCCGCGAACCGACCTTCGCACAGACGGAGCGGTCCGGGGCCGATACACCGCCGGCACCGCGAGCGTCGCTAGTCGGTCGGCGTAACGAGTCCGGACGAGTAAACGAGCTTTCCGCCGGCGTCGACAACGATCGCCTCGTACTGCGGCATGCGCTCGATGAATTCGATGCCACGATCGACGCCCAGCACGAACAACGTGGTCGACAAACCGTCCGTCATCGTTGCGTCGGGACCGATGACCGTGACGCTGAGCGTTCCCTCGGTCGGCGCCCCCGTCGTGGGATTGATGATGTGGTGATAACGACGGCCGCCCTCTTCGAAAAACCGCTCGTAATCGCCCGATGTGGATATCGCTTCATCAACGAGTGGTAGCCGGGTCACGACCTGGTCGTCAGCACGAGGATGACGAATACCGACGATCCAGGGCTGTCCGCGCCGGTCGCCAAGCACTCGGGTATCACCGCCCGCGTTCAGCAATGCATACTGAACACCCGCTTCTTCGAGAATCATGGCGCCACGTTCGATCGCGTATCCCTTGGCGATTCCGCCGAGATTGATACGAACTCGCGGATCGGCAAATGCGATCGTATTAGCGTCTGCATCGAGGATGACATGGCGATAGTCGATGGCACCCAGACGAGCATCGATCTCGTTCGCGCTCGGTCGTTGCCCTGCCCTGAAGTCGTAGAGATAGCCGACACTGTCGTAGGTAATATCGAAAGCGCCGTCACTACGCCGGGAGAGCTCGAGCGCGCGATCGATGAGCCCGAATAACTCGTCGCTGGCTACAACAGGCTCGGCAGTAGCGGAGCGGTTGATGATCGAGATCTCGCTGCCGGATTTGTAGGTGCTCATTCGCGCATCGATACGCCGATACTCCGCGAGAACTTCGTCGACGAGATCGCGACCGCGAACTTCGTCATCGTGCCAGAGTTCGACGGAAACGCGTGTCCCCATGAGGTCCAGACCGTCACCAATCCATTCCGCCGCAGCGATATCAGCGAATCCGAACGCGGCGCATCCTGTCGCAAGGATTGCCGCGCGGTAAAGGATTCGTTGGCGACACGATGTTCGAGCGCGTATGCTCACTTTTAGTCGACCGTCTGGAGCGTGACCATGGAACTTCTCATCCTACTTGGCATTTTACTCGCCGTCGCGATCTGGGCGATCGCTATCTACAATAATCTCGTCAATCTGCGAAATCGTGTTAAGAACGGTTTCTCACAAATCGACGTCCAGCTCACGCGACGCTATGACCTGATCCCTAATCTGGTAGAGGCAGTCAAGGGTTACATGGCACATGAGCGCGGCACTCTCGAGGATGTCGTGAACGCACGTAACGCCGCCGTGTCCGGACTCAAGCGCGCTGCAGCCGATCCATCTGACCCCGAAGCGATCAAGGCGCTGGCCGGCGCCGAAGCGATGCTGGGGGGATCGCTCGGGCGCCTGTTCGCGCTAGCCGAGAGTTACCCGGATCTCAAAGCCAGTGAGAACATGATTCAATTTCAGGAAGAACTCGCCTCGACGGAAAACAAGGTAGCCTTCGCGCGGCAAGCGTTCAATGACGCGGTCATGACCTACAACAACGGCCGCGAAGTCTTCCCAAACAGTCTCATCGCCAACGCCACGGGTTTCCAGCAAGCCGAGTTCCTGGAGATCGAAGTAGAAGCCAAACGCGAAACACCGCAAGTCTCTTTCAACTAGTGGTGGCGACACTGGCCTGAACCCGCGGCGTGGATTTTTTCACCGAACAGGAACGCGCCAAACGCGCATCGCGCACGCTGGTCGTCCTTTTCCTGCTTGCGGTCGCAGTGATCGTCCTGGCCGTCACCCTTATTGTCGCGGTCGTTGTGCGCCTTTATGCGGATCCGTACGGCCCGCAATCGGTCGTCTCCGGCGGCTCGCTTGCGGCCTGGCTGGCCGAGCACGGGACACTGCTCGCAGGCGTCGCCGCGGCGACCGCACTGTTCATTGCGCTCGCGAGTATCTACCGCATGACGACGCTGTCACGCGGCGGCGCACAGGTTGCGAGAATGCTGGGCGCAACGGAAGTCGCGCACGACACCCAGGACCGGCTGCGGCGCCGATTGCTCAATGTCGTCGAGGAAATGGCCATCGCTTCCGGCGTTCCGGTGCCCGATGTGTTCGTGCTCGAGGAGGAAAGCGGAATCAACGCGTTCGCCGCAGGCCTCACGACCTCGGATGCCGCTGTCGCGGTGACCCGCGGCGCCCTCGAGAAACTCGACCGGGCCGAGCTTCAGGGTGTCATTGCGCATGAGTTCAGTCACATCATGAATGGCGACATGCGGCTCAATCTGCGCTTGATGGGGATGTCGTTCGGCATACTGATTCTGGCCTTGCTCGGGCGCTGGCTTCTGCACAGCATGAGATTTACCCGGCGCAGCCGCTCCAACGGCGGGGTCGCGGCTGCAGTAGCACTCGGACTGGCATTCATAATTATCGGTTACATCGGGCTCTTTTTCGGGCGCCTCATCAAGGCCGGCGTCTCGCGGCAGCGCGAGATACTGGCCGACGCGTCGGCCGTGCAATTCACGCGCGACAGTTCCGGACTTGCCGGCGCATTAAAAAAAATCGGCGGCTATACGGGAACGCTAACGACCAACGACAGTGAGGAAATTGCACACATGCTGTTCTCACGCGGGTCGCGAGCATTCAGCGGCTGGTTCGCGACTCACCCGCCGCTCGACGTACGCATTCAGGCGCTCGATCCGGGGTTCCGCCCCGGCGATTACACCGTGGTTACGGACGCCTATACGTCCGCTGACGATGAGCACGACGTAATGGTGCATTCGCTCGTCGACACGGCAGCGGTTGCCGACGTGGACATACTCGGGACTGCAGGGCAGTCGGCTTCGCACGATGTCGCGGAAAGCCTCCGGGTCGCCATCCCCGGAGAGCTCTATCACGCCGCCCATTCGCGCGAAACGAGCCTGCTGCTGATCCTCGCGCTCGGGTTCTCGGACGATCCCGGAGCAATTTCAACCCAGAGTGATCTTGTCGAAAAGCAACTCGGCGCGGCCCGCGCCGGACTGGTTCGCGAGCTTCGCAAAGAACTCGACACGCTGGAGGCGCGGCTGAAGCTGCCGCTGCTCGAACTTGCGATGCCGGCACTGCGGCAGCGCCCCCCTGAGCAACTCGAGTTTCTGGTCTCCCTGCTGCGTCGACTAACCGAGCAGGACAGCAACGAACGACTTTTCGACTATGTGCTGCTGCGCCTGCTCGAAAGCTACTTTTGGGATCTTCCGAATGTCGGGCTCAAGCCGCCGAAAGCCGCGCGTACGATGCCACTCGGGAAGGCGCTCGTTACCTTACTACGCTGCGTCGCGGCTTTTGGACATGACGATAGCGACACCGCGCTGGCTGCGTTCCGGGCCGGCGTTTCCTCGCTCGCAAAAAGCGGGACACGAATTCCGGAGCCCGATTTCACGCCGCTCGAGCCCGCACGCAACCTGGGCGAACTGGACGAGGCGCTGGCACGCCTGGCCACCGCCAGGCCCGATGCACGCGAACGCGTACTGCGTGCGGTACTCGAGTGCATCCGCCACGATCACCGAATTGAGCTGGCCGAATACGAATTGTTTCGTGCGATCGCGGCGACACTCGGTTGTCCGATCCCACCGGCAGCGGCAGCCATGCAGTAATGAGAACGTTTGCGTCGTGTGAATTCCGAAACATGCGGGTTCTTCCTGCGTTCCGTTGTTCTCGTCGCCGCGTAAGCTGTTGTCTTTATTGACCACGCACGGCTAACAGTTAATTCGTTTGCGCAACAGGCCGGCAGAAGTTTTCCACAATTTCTCGCCTGAATCGCAATAAGAAATCGGAACTGCGTGTATCAATTGAAACTCGGTTTTTCGCCCAATCGTGCGGAATTTCGAGAACTTGCGCTCGCAGATTTTCGCACTAGGATTACAGATGAGGCTTCGGCCTCACGTTGACGAGTTAGCTCGTTGACGACCGCCCTGCAGTAGGAGATCCGAGTCTCCAGCGGTGTTGGGGGCGGTGGACGCAAAGGCACAGCCTGAAGCGAGAACGAATAGCGCAAGCTGATCGTTCGAGTTGACGGAGCACTCTGAGGATCTCGGATGAATCAAAGTGCGATGCCTCGGGTAGCCCAATACCAATATCGGTTTTTGGAGCTCCGTATCGGGAAAGGCACTGCAAGGTGACGGAACCGACGCAAGAGATCCAGAGCCGGGACAACGCAGATCTCCCGAGCGTCCTCCTGACCACAATAGAAGCGGCCTGCTGGCCGCTTCTTTACGTTCAGGTTCCCGAGCATCGACGTCCCGGCTTAGGTACCATTGTTCCTTCCGAACCGACACGGGGCGTTTCCAATGCGTAGCACACGTTCGACTCTGATCGCACTTGCGTTCAGCGGTCTTCTCCTCGCGGGCCCGAGCTACTCACAAACGATCGAAGAAGCTCGGCTGGCGAGCGTCGAAGCCGTTATTCACGCGTTCACATCGGAGCCCGCAACGGCGATCCCGCCGTTGCTCCTGCAGAGCGCAGAAGCGCTCGCGATCATTCCGGAGGTCATTCGCGGCGGCTTTATCTTCGGTGCGCGACGCGGCAGAGGCATCGTCATCGTACGCGCCGCAGACGGCAACTGGAGTAATCCGAGCTTCGTTACGCTGACCGGCGGCAGTTTCGGGGCGCAGATCGGGGCTGACTCGACCGATATCGTGCTCGTGTTCGGCAATGAACGATCGGTTCGCGATATCGCCGAGGGCAAGTTCACCGTCGGCGGCGATGCGGCGGCAACAGCCGGCCCTATTGGCCGAAACTCAACCGCCACCCGCGACCTGACCTTTTCAGCCGAGCTTTACACCTACGTCCGCAGCCGCGGACTTTTCGCTGGCGCGACGATCGAGGGATCGAACATCAGTATCGACCGCGACGCCAATGCCGCGTTCTACTCGGCAGACGGCGACGCAACTCCGCTCGGTTCCGTGACCTCTGCAACGCCGCAGAGCGTACGTCGAATTCTGGCGCAACTCGAAAAGGCGGAGACGTCAATGCCGCTGCCAGCGGGATCGGCGCCAGGATCGGAAGCGGAACCGGAAGAAGCGATTCTCTATCCGATCGGCGCAAACTGACGCCGGACAGAGAATTCCAGAAGCTACTGCGCCGCAGACTCGTTCGCGGCCTGCGGTCCTGGCGGTAACTCGACGTAGAGTAGCTCCGGTGCCGCGTCCGTCGGAACTTCGACGTGATCAAGCAACGGCATGGTCGGCACTGCCGGTGGCATCGCTTCGACCGGCAGCGCCGGATCGAGCGGGGCAGGTGCGGCCACCGGCCGAACAGGCTCTGCTGCCATCGGGGCATCCGGTGAAACCATGGGGGCTGGCGGAGCTACAGGCGCGGCTGCGGGCGCGGGCGCCGGCGTTGCCGCGACGGGAAGGGTCGCTGGTCGCGGCGGACCGACAACTCCGAGCGTGCTCGCGAGACTGTCATAGGTGCCCGCGTGCCCGGCGGCCGGCACCTCCGGATCGCTTTCCAGGACCTCCGTCGATCCGCTCCACTGAGACTCGTACTGCGCTTCCGCTTCGGCGCGGGCCGCTTGCTGGGCTCGTTCGACGGCCTGCTGTTCTCTGGACGCGCGCTCCCGCGCTGCGACCAGCAGGGCTTCGGACTCGGCCTCGCGCTTCTCGCGCAGTTCGGCGTCCGCCTGAGCGGCGACCATCGATGCCGCGCGCCGGGCGTTCACGCATTCCAGATCCGCGGCAGTCGCTTCGCGATCGCGATTGCAACGCGCGAGGGCGCCTTCCCTGGCATAGGAATCTTCCATGAATTCCATAAAACTGCGCGCTCTCGGGCCTTCCATGCAGCCAGCCAGACAACAGGCCACCAGCAGAAATCCAAGCAAACCGAGGCGCCCGGCGCCAGCGGAATTGTGCACACCGAAGTATCGAACCGGCATTATTCCTGTCTTGATCCTCGCGAGCGTTACGCGTTCCGATCTGGAACCACGTTAGCGTAGCGCGGCGCAGGATGGCGACAGTGACGCCAGTTCACAGAATTGGACTAAAAGCGGCCCAAAACCTAAAGATTATGGGAAGTTACGGTTGCCTCGTAACGACAGCACCGCTGTTGTCGAGCTGTAGCCCCAGGATTTCGGACCAGTCGCGCCCGAGGAGCGCTGGATCGAGTGCCGCTTCGCTGACGGCGGGCTCGCTGAGATCGAGCTCGTAGTACATCGGCTGACCCAGGCCACGTCCACCGACGAGCCGCAGAACATCACCATGCGGCGTCGCGAGCGCAGCGCCGGCTTCCAGTCCGACCTCGAGCAAGCGACTGTCGAAAACGGCGAGCTCGTCACCGTCGCGCAGAAGTCGATGGAGCCAATGATCGGTCTGCGCAACGATATAGCCGTCTTCGTCACTGAAGCCTACCCATCGAACCGGATGGGGAAATACCCGAGGATCGCCAATTGGGGTTCCGCTCGCCGCATTCCAGAGCTGCACACGTCCCGACGCATCACCAGTCGCCAGCAGCGATCCGTCGGGTGAGAAAGCGATGGCGAGAACGGCGTCCTGAGCCTGCGCGGAATTCAGCGGCACGGCGCCCTCGGGGAGCGCAAAGAACAAATTGCCTGCGCTATCGCCGATCGCCATCCGATCTGACTGCGGCGAGAATGCTACCGATAACGCCGAGCCGTTAACGAGGACCTCTCCGGACAACTCGCCATCGGTGGCGCCCCAGACCATCGCGCTGGACTCCGCGCCGCTCAGAATCCAGTTGCCGTCGGGACTCAGCGCAACAGCATGTACAGGACCTTCCGGGTGACGCATGAAAGCACCCACGGGCGCGCCACTTGCGATCTCCCAAATTCGAACGAGCCCATCGTCGCCGCCGCTGACGATCATCCCGAGCGCGGCATCGACAGCGATACTGCTCACACCACCCTGGTGACCAACGTATCCCACGCCTTCGGCGCGGTGCGAGCCGGTCTCGAGCTGACTCGACGTGAGCACCTGGATATGGCCGTCGCGAAAACCGAGCGCCGCAATTCGGCCGGCGCGATCAAGTGCCAACGCCGATACGTTGAGGTCGTTACCCGCGCCGGGCGGGCGACCATCGATCCGCCAGAGCTGCAAAAGCGAGCCACCGGAAGTCACCAGCTGACTTCCATCAGGCGCAAGCCGTGTTCTGATGCCGCTTTCGCTGCGATGGACGCGAAGCGTGACCGGTTCGCTCTCTCCTGCGAGATCCCGCGCGACAACGTGCCCCTGGAAAGCCTCGAAAGCGACCATCGAACCGTTGGCGGCTACGCTGACGCTCTCGGGATCGACTGTTACCCCGAGACGCCGCGTTGAAGAAGCGGTGGCATCCAGCTCCGCGATGTCCCAGACGAAGATATCGCCGCCTTCGTCTATCGTAATGAGCGAGTCGCCGGTACCTACCGGCAGGATCCTGACCGGGACCAGGTCATGCTCCAGCTCAGCAACGACATCGCCCTGCCTCGGATCCAGGAGGCGAATGGAACGAGTCGACCCGAGCAGCGCGAGATAGCGCGCCTGTGGTCCCAGCAACCAGCCGCGCACGTCGGCGACACCCGCAACGCTGGCAACGAGTTCGCCGTCGACGGTCCGCAACAAGCTATATAAAGAATCCTGCGGATCGAGCTGCTCCGCTATCGCGATGTAGTTTCCATCGGTACTAAGCGCTGGCGGCAACAGAAATCCGGTTTGCGTTGCGAGACTGCTGACAGCGGTGCCACGGGCCGTGTTCCAGAGCGTGAGATTGTTCCCGGCGACGGCCAGCAGGCGCGAAGTGTCTCCTGCCAGCGCGAGGAAGTCGGGCGCGGAATCGAGTACCAGATCTTCCGCCGAACCGAGCGTGCGAAGGTCCCAGAGCGACAGCGTCCCGACCGGTCCGTCGCGCGTCGGCTGGGCGACGGCAACGAGTCCGTCAGCACTCATAGTGACTTCAACCTGGCCGGTGCGCAGCGGGTCCGGAATGGTGAGATCCGGCGCCGGGTCGTCGTACCAGCCGCGCAGCTCTTCGGCAAAAGTTAATCCCCAGCTTGCCAGCTCTCCGACAAGACCTTCCTCCCGATCGACGAGCGCCAGTCGCCATACACCTTGACGATCTGCATCCGAGAGCGCGGCTAGCGCGGAACGGCCGTCGGCGGGAAACTCGCGCGTGCCACCGACGCCGCCTGGCAGCGTGAAACTGGCTCGGGCGCCGTCGGGAGCTTCCAGCGAGACGAGCACCTGTTCGTCGGCCAGATGGGAAACGTCGAGTTCCAGCACGAAATCTCCAGCGGACCCCGGCTCATCGACGCTGAGTTCCCTGCGCACGGGAACGTGTTCCAACGCCGTCAGTCGATCGGGAAAATCGGTCGATCCCGGTTCGTCGATCGACAATCGTCGCACTCGACGGTCGGGAGCAACGACCACAATCTCTCTTTCTCCCCAATCGACTTCCCAGCGATCGGGCGAATCGTCAAGGCGGTAGCTGCGCTGAAGAAACCCGTAGTCCTCGCCGATGAGTTCTGCCGCCATCAGGCTTGCTGTCGTACCCTGACCCGGAATCGCGGCGGCACTGAGAAGCAGCGCCTGGTCGCGACGTTCCTGCCGCGCGGCATCCCCGGCCCGCCGCAGCCAATAGCCGCCAAGCAGCTCCTCGGCCGGGTCCTCGGCACCCGGAATGGCGCGGAGCAGCTCATCGACGCGGCGGACCGTTGGATAGTCGTTCGCGCCCGCGCTGTGACCGGTGAGAATCTGCGTAAACAGCTCATCGGCGGTAGAACGGAACCCTGGCAACCGATGCAGCCGCGAGTAGGTATCGTATGCCGCGTCGATGGGCTGATCGACGACCGATAGCGAATCGATGTAGTCGCGCGGGAGAATCTGGCTGTACCACCAGGGCAGCGCGATCATTACCAGGATCGCGACGGCCACCGCCGCAGCGGCGCGCCAGTTGAACGGCAACGAGTTCATCGCCCACTTGGGATTGAAAACGGTTCGATAGAGACGGTTGCGCAGGATTACCCGGCCACCTGACGATGTAACGGATAAACCTGCGAGTCCGAGCACGCGCTGCGCAGTCGATTCCGGATCGGCCATAACCTCCAAGCCATTACCGAGCTTCCCGAGAAGCCGGAGTGCCTGCCGATTTCCCGGCGCCGAGGTCGACAGCAGAGATCGAATATGATTCAGGAGCGGCTCTTCGCTTCGTGCCCCCTGCGCGAGAAATCGCTCGCGGACAACGGTATCGACATCGTCTAACTCAGCGCCGCGGCGAACCACGCCTCGAGCGATTTTTTGGGTTAGATAGGGCTGGCCACCGGCCCAGCGAAAAATGCGATCCAGCAAGGATTTTGCGCGCTCTTTCGATGTCGGGAACCCCGGCACAAGGCGATAGGTCTGCTCGAGCGTGAAGTCGTCGAGCTCGATTGCAGTGCCGAAATCGAATGGCGAGACTGTCCGGTCAGGCGCCAGCTGCTCGGGCAACGCAACGCCGAGAACGACGAAGTTAAGTCTCGCGAAATCGGGTTCGGTGGTTCGCGAGCTGTAACAGCTGTGAATGGCCGTGAACAAGTCCTTGGAGAATGGCAGTTCGGCGGCACGTTCGATCTCGTCAAAGAAAATCGTGACCGGAACGGTCGTGTTCGTCAGGACAACCTCCCAGAAGAACTCCGCGAGGCGCTCGTCGTTTCTAAGTGCGCTTTTCTCCTTCCACCAGCTCTGCAGGTCCACCTTGAGCCTGAGCTCGCGAACGATGCGATACGCGATTCCGTAGTACCAGCGCCCGGGTTTCTCGCTCTCGCCGCGCGCGCCGATCTGCGTGAGGTCGACCACGGCCGCGAGTTGACCCTCCGAACGCAGGACGCGGATCGCACGTGCCATGAGGCTCGACTTGCCGCTGGCTCTGGGGCTCAGGGCGAAACAGAACTGCTGATCTGCGATCGCCTCGAGCAGGGCGTCGTCGCTGTCGCGCTCTATATAACAGGGCCGGTCGGGCTGGACCGGGCCGGCCGCCACGAAAAATTCGCCTGAGTGAATGATTCCTGCCATCGAATCCCGTTCCTGCCGGCAGAGCGCTGACTGCCTCGATTACCCCCCGCAATCCGCTCAGATTGTAGCAGGCGCTTGAGCTATCATTGCCGCCGAAGACGACCTCGCGCAGGATAACGCGTCATGAGCATATGCCACGAACACAACCTGACAGAAGATCCGACCGCGGCCAGGCCCTTCGGAATACGAATCAGCCTGCCTGCCAACGATACATTCAATCGCTTGCTGGGCGATGACTGGGAGGACTTTCACTGGTACGCAACAGAGTCGGAGCGCGATGCCGCGCTGGCGGACATGGCGAGCGAGCACCTCTATTCCCGGCGTGGCGACCGACCGCATGTTCTTTTTACCCCTGTCGAGGCCACAAAAGAGTCGGAATCTGGCTAGCGCGCTCGTATAATAGCCGCCCTTCGCGGCCCATAGTCGCCCCAGTCCGGCTCGTGCCGGCGCTATCAAACGGACACCACTTGCTGGAGACTTTCATATGCTCGATCTCATGAACATCGCACGGACGGAGGCCGCTGGGGGCGACCTGCTCGGAACCCTCGGCAGCTTGTTCGAGCCCGCCGACGTGCGGCCCGAGGGCTATCCCGATGCCGTCATCTGGAAGGGCGGAAACTTCACCGGCAACGTCAATCCCGTCGCACATTCATTGACGGACGCCTATGCGTTGCTCGGCACCATCGCGGCAATCGATATCCTCGGCCTGCCCTACTACGCCGTACCGATGTGGTCACAGTACCGCCACGACACCAAGCTCGCCTCGCTCAGCTGGTTCGGCAGCATGCCCTGCACATCGATCAAGTGGTCAACGGCGGGCGATGCCTATGTGAACGACCCGAGCGGAGAGCGCGTTGTCGTTATGGGCAAGTCCGGTAATGCGCCGCTGCGGACCATGGCAGGCGTTTACTGCAACGTTCGCCCCTACGGCCCGATCACCGTTGTTCGCTGTATGCCATGCCTGCCTTACTCGCAGGATCGCGCCAAGTTCACGGTGACCAAGGACAAAGGCGTGATCCATTCGGAAATGAACACGCCCGGCATCCAGATGGCCTATGCCAATCGGCGCTTCCTGAAGATGGTCAACGACTCGGGAAAAATCGGCCGAGTTGCGTTCAAGCCGACCCAGGCGATGGAAGACGGCATCAATTCCGGACTGCTGTCGTGGTTGCTGGAGGGGACGAAGTTCAAGGTCGGCCGCAAGTACGCTGTTGATGGCTATGTCGAGCATCGCGAGCTGGTCGACCGAATCATCGCCCTGCTGCCTTCCGACTTCAAAGACGGCATGGAGGACTGGAGCGGCCGGATCGAGCAACACATCTCCGACACGAACTACGGGATCCTGCTCTGGGACCTCATCGAACAGCAGGATTGCATCATCCTCGCAACCGATCTGGACGGCGACCGGCTGACCGATCTTCTCGCCGATGTCTCCGACCCGCTGCGCGCCTACAGCCAGCGCATCGTCGACCATCTCGGCGTTGACAAGAAGGCGGCTGACCTCTGGACGGAGATGGGTTACACAACCGGCAATGGCCGCGACATGACGTCGGTCATGTATCGCATGGAGGGCCCGCCGATCCACGAGCAGACACTCGGCTCGGCAGACGCGATGCTGCTGCGACTGCTGGACGGCGACGAGTCGATGGGCGGCACGAAACGACCCTACGATCCGCGCATCCACTTCGTACTGATTCGCGATGCCTACCGGGATGCGAACCCCGACAATGCGAAACTGCACGCCTGGCTCGACGATGCGCTCGCGAAATTCGACGAGGTCTATTCAGGAGAGCGACCCGGCTTCCTCGAGGGCTATGCGGCCCTCAAGAAAGCGATCACTCCGTGGGGTAGCTAGGACGCGCGAGTTCGCGCGTCAGGGCAGCGTCTGTTCTTGCGTTAGCGTGAACGTATATTCCGTGTTCAGGCCGACACCGTCCGGGCTAGTGTTCGTCGATGATGGATTGAGCGGGGGAGGGGTAAGTGCGTCCCGACCACAATGCAGGTCCTTGTCCTCATCGCACTGCGTAAGGCGCGCCTTGATGAAGTAGCGGCCGGTTTGGTGTGCCTCCCAGACGATTTCCGATCGAGCGGCTATTACTAGCAGGTTAGGATCTAATGGGTCAGGATATATTGGCCACCCGCACTCGAAGTCGACCGTGTAGAGCTCCCCGCATGGCGTTGAATAAGTCGAAAGACCATCCGAACCGCCGTCGCCGTTACCCACGTTATCATGAAACAGCAGTATGGACTCTCCGTCGCGATCGTAGAGGATCAGCTGCGTGTCGGCCTCGGTGCCGAGAAGCGATGTCGCGATTTTGTAGACGTTGCCTTCGACCGCATCGAACGCCCACCAGTCCGCATTGTCGTGGCAGAAATTATGATCCTGCGAGGCGCCGACTGTAATTAATGTCGCGGTGGCGCTGGTGTCGTCACCCTCGTAGATATCATCCACACAGGCGTTATTGACAACCGTAACCTGGAGCGCCTCCAGCAATCTCACGTTGTCGTCCTCGTCGGTCTCCGGGACCCTGATGTGCACGGGTGACGTGTATTCCGTCGTGTCGGTCGATCGCGGAAAGTCGTACCAGTCATACTCATCGAAGATGTCGACGATGGCACCAGCGAAATAGATTCCCGGCGGCACGTTGCCTTTGACCGCGAGCTGATGGTCGTACTGGTAATTCTCCTGTGGACTGAGTTCCTGCGTCCCGAAGTCGACGTCATCCAGAGAGAACGAGGTTCCAATAAGGATATTGGTATCGCCGATCAGGATGTCGTCGACCGTAATCTCGTCATCCTCGGAAAGGTAGTAGCCGACGGAGATCAGTCCACTCGCCTCGTCGCCGCCCAGCGGGCCCGTGCCGATATTCTGGATGATGGCCGAGACGGTCTCGAAGCCACCGGGAGTCGTTTCACTATCGATCGCGAAGGACGTTATGACGAGATTCACGTTGGGATCCTCATCATCCCCACCGCCGCCACCGCCGCCACCAATGCCCGGGTCGGTCAGCAGCGCCGTAAGTTGCACTTCGTACACGCTCAGTTCAACCGAAACGCGGTCAGCGTCGAATGTGGCCGTGACCGTGTAGACGCCAGGCTCGAAATAGGTGTGCGAGATCGAGTCGGTGCGTAGAGACGTGCGCAGAGGAGTGCCGTCACCGAAGTCCCAGGTAACGGAGAAGACTCGCGTGTTCTCCACCTCGGGAGAGAACGTCACCGTGAACGGCACGACGCCCTCCGTGCCGCTGCGAAGGATACTGACAATCGCGCTCGGATCGCCCGGCGGTGCGTCACTGTCGCAGCCGGCCAGATAGATCGCCAGCGGCAGGAGAAACACGGCGCGCGGAATCGCCGACGAGAGCTTTCGATTAATAAACATAATGCTGCCCTTTGTTCTTAAGTCCGTTTATCAACAGCGTTCGTCAGTATTGAGCGAAACGCAGAGGGCGGGGTAGGAGTTTCTTGCAGATCGGCAAGACAATTTCGCAGCAAAAAGCGACCGGGAATCGGGCGGCGAGCGATTATTGCTCGTTATGTAGCAACCAGCGCGTTCGCAGGCCCCATCGTCCCTGAGCCCGGGGCGGCGGAAAACGGCGCAAGCGCTTCAAAGAGGCAGGCTGGCGCTCTATTCGAGTGCTTCGGCCTCCCGGCGCAGCCGGTTGGAGTAAGCGATGGTGTAATTTCGCGCGGGCGCATTAAAGGTACGTTCGCCGACGACGGCGAGCGCATCGGCCATGAGCATCCGCGGCTCAGGATCCTCTGGTCGCAGCCGCATGACGTGCTGCGCGAGCTGTGCTGCACCGAGCGGGTCACCGTTCTGCATCGCCTCGTTAGCCGTCGTCCACAAAGACTCTACACCGCCGGCAAGGTCGGCCATGCGTTGCGACTGGCGCAACGGGCTTTCTCTGTGCAGATTCAAGGGGTCGCCGTCGAACCAGCCGAGATCCTGCGCGTAGATGTCGCGCACGGTCCCCCAGATACTGCCGTAGTACTCCGCAAGATAATCGAGATCGGCAAGATGCGCTGGCAAAGCAGCGTACTCCACGAGCTCGTCGGGCGTCATATATTGCCTGGCGCCCTCGATCGTGCGGTCATGCACCCAGCGCATCGCGTCGCGATAGTTCGTCAGCACTTCGACGGCGTTACCCAGCATCGGCGTCGTATGGCCGCCAACGAGATGCAGCGGATTCTCGGCACGCATGCTGTCGATGCTCGCGATCCAGTCACGTATCGAGCGCCGCGCCGTACCGCGCAGTGGATAGACGTTGGGCCAGGACTGGTAAAAGTTGTCGCCCGCGAAGACGACACGCTGCTGCGGCAGCCAGACATAGAGCTGATCGTCGGTCTCACCCGGAGCCGCGACAAGTTCTATCTCGACTCCCGCTATTTCCAGACTGATGCGGTCTTCAGCGAACGTGTGCGTAGGCTCGACCCTTCGCGCTCCACCGACCGCCCTGACGGTCGCGCCGTCGACCATCATGCTTCCCGTCGGGACACGCTCGGGAGGGATCGCGACGCCGATCCCGATCTTCTGCTCGGGCAGGAGATCGAAACCCTGCGTATTCACGGGTCGCGCACCGCCATCGAGCCCCGCTGCGGCGACACGAGCACCCTCGGAGCCGTAATTAGAGCGGGCCCAGACCTGTATTCCGGCACCGTCTTCGTAAAACGCCGGCGCACCATTCGTATGATCGCCGTGACCGTGGGTATAGATGATAGCGACGACGGGCTTGTCGGTGATTTCCTCAAATGCCGCTCTGACCTGCTGCGCGCCCGCGACCTGCTGACCGGGATCGACAATGATCACGCCGTCGTCACCGACAATCATTGAGTTTGCCGAGACCTGGTAGCCGATCGCCGTATGGACGTTGGCGGCGACCTCGACGATCGCAGGCTCGAACATTGCATTGCGTGCAAGCAGTCGCTGCGTCGCTTCGCTTTGCGCGAGCGCGACGGAAGCCGGAAATAACGTACTGGCGACGATTGCGGCAGTTTTGTAAAGGCTCATGGCACGGCTCCGAATGGTGCGGCGGCTCCCTGATTCGAACACAGGGAGCGGGCAACTGGATATTCGCCGACCTTACGCGACGACCCGTCGAATTTCGAGCTAATCGGCCTTTAGAAACGTTAAGATCTCAGTATCCGGCAATCCGGTCACGCTGGTGGACCGAGATAGTTTTGGGGAGAGGAAACAGAATGCGAATCATGATCCACTGCGCAGCAACGACCGGCTTGCTGGCCGCGACCCTCGCGCCAGCCCAGGGACAAACGCCCGGCGATGGCTTTGCCGCAATCCCCGGTCTCAAAGGCGGCCAGGATATCTCCGGCGCCTACGAGGTCGTCGAAGGCTGGCCCATCGACACATCGACGCTGCCCGGTCACGAGGGCTGGACCATGGGCGCGGGCGAGGCCATCTTCCCGGAGAGCCCGGACCGCGTTTTCGTACTGGTCCGTGGCGAGATTCCGGTCATGGAGCGGCCCGAGATAAAGCTGCGGCCCGAGATCGGCCCGAGCATCAGCTTTCCGATCAACCGCGTCCCATGGCGCGATGCGACTTATGCGAGCCTGCCGGGTTCGCTCGACGAGCCGACGCGACCTGAAGTCGGCATTCGCGGCCGACTCGGCATCGACGTGCGCTGGGAGCACTGCATTCTGATCTTCAACCGCGAAGGCGAACTGATCGACTCGTGGACTCAGTGGGACGAATTACTGCGCAGACCGCACTCGCTCTACATCAGCCCCTACGATCCGGAAAAACACGTCTGGATCACGGACGATTTTCGTCACGCGGTCTTCAAGTTCACGAACGACGGCAAGGAACTCGTGCAGACCATCGGCGTACCGGATGAGCACGGCGACGACGAGAACCATTTCTATCGCCCGACGTTCATGGCCTGGCATCCCGACGGCGGTTTCTACGTCGCCGATGGTGACGGCAACTCGCGCGTCGTACGCTTCGACAAGGACGGCAATTATCTGTTCGAGTTCGGTCAGCGCGGCAGCGACGGCACCGAGACGCGGCCCGGCTACATGAACGGCGTTCACGGCATCGCGCTCGATCCCGGCACCAACAATGTCTACGTCAACGATCGCAACAATCATCGAATTCAGGTATTCACCGAGCATGGTGAGTATCTCGACGAGTGGTATGTCGGCGACGACCCGTCACGGATTCATCTTGTGATCATCGACTCGAATCGCAACGTCTGGGCCTATGATCGCGGCACGCACAAGGTCATCAAATACGACCTGGAGGGCAATTTTCTGTATCAGTTCGGCACCTATGGCCTGTTCCCGGGATACTTCTGGGGCGTGCATGACATGGCCGTCGACCAGGAAGGCAATTTCTACGTCGCCGAAGTCAACAAAGGCGGTGCGCAGAAATTCCGACCGCGACCGGGTGCCAACCCCGACTTCCTTGTCGGGCGCCCGGTCTATTCGGCCTGGGAGTAAAGGTCGCGGTACGGTTAACGCGCGGACAGGGTCTGATAGGCGCCCTGCGTCGAGCGAATCAGCTCCAGTATCTCCCGGCTCAACTGCGTGTCCTGCGTGCCGATACTCGGGTTCGGCGAGTAATGATCGTGATCGATCAACTGCACGACGCGCGGCATGCGGCCGTAACCCGCCGTCATTTCGTGAACGAGGTCGGCGAACGACGCCTGGGTGGTACGACTGTCGTAGTCCGAGATAGAGAGAAGCAACGGAATTTCCGTCCGCGTGATGTTGCCGAGGATAGAGATATCCGACCACTGCTCCAGATCGTCACCGAAATAAGCGATGCGACCGTCCGACGCGTTGTTCGTATCAGCGCTGTAAGTACCTGAAATCAGCACGACGCCGGCCGGTGCCGGACCTTCGTCACCGGCGATCTCGGGGCGAAGTGCGTACTCGGCGACGTGGAAAGCGCCGGCGGATTTGCCTACCACAAAGATCTGATTTGGATCGCCGCCATGATCGGCAATGTTTTCTCTCACCCAGGCGATCGCTCGCGCAACGTCCTGCGAGCCTGCCGGCCACTTCGCCTCGGGCGCGATCCGGTAGGTCGCATTGACGCCGACCAGACCAAGGCTCGCGAAGTAGTCGGAAACATTGCGGTTATTGGCACGATTTGCGCGAACGAAGCCACCGCCGTGGAAGTAAACGACGACGGGCATCAGCTCGTCTCCATAGCGGTAGTTGTCCGTATGGATATCGAGACGGTGCCGCTCATGCGGACCGTAAGCGATGTCCGCAGCCACTTCGATCTCGCCCATCTCGTAGACGCGTGGCTGATCGCGATACAGCGCGGACGTTTCCTGAGCGCCGGCGCCACGGCTAACGATCTCACGGATTGAAGCCGCGATTTCGGGCGGCATCTGGTTACTGAGCGTATCGGCATTGCTGCGCTCGAGTTCATCGAGTTCGCCCCAACGGAATTGCGTCAGGGCTGCGTCATGGTCGGCGCAAACCTGCAGATCCGCTTCGCGCGCATAGTAGACCGGAGAAATCCATGGCGGCGCGCCGGCCAGCCGATAATCGTCTTCGATCGTGATGCAGAGATCGGTGCGCGACGCGGGACTCACGTTGCCGACAGCATTTATCGTCCATTGCTGCTCGGGCACGTCGGCGCACTCTTTGATGTAGAGCGTACCGTCTGCGGCCAGCGCTTCCGCGGCGAGACAGCGATCGAAAGGCGCAGCCGATATCTGGCCATTGCCGAGCCACTCCCATTCCTGATCGGTTGCGTCTTCGCCGTATTTGCAGGAATGCAGGCGCAGCGGACCGTCGAGATTGATGTCGGGCGTATGGCCCGGGACGTCGAGGCAGAAACCTCTGAACTCGCCGTTGAGCTCATGCGCGGATTTTAAGAATACACTTTCGGCCGCAGCCGTCGCCGTCAGGCCAAGTGCGATCAGCGTCGCAGGAAGCGTGCATTGTAAGGAACGGTTAAGCGGTCTCATCTCGGCCCCCTCTTTCGATGTCATCCACGAGCGGCAATACGCTCATTATAGTGCCGCTTGACGACGGCAAGTGCAGTTACCCCGGACCCGCAGCCTCGTAAGTAATTGAATCCTCGAGCGCGACATAGCTGTGTTCTACCCAGGCCGGAATGATGACGGTATCTCCGGCCTCCATGATGATCTCCTGATCGCCGCTGATCGCGCGCAAGCGACCGGAAACGACGGACAGAACGAGCTCGTTGGCGTGGTTGTGCGGCGTAGTCCGTGTCCCTTCCGGCCACTCGACGCGAATCAGGCCGACGGTCGAGCCGCTAATCCGGCCGACCTTGCGGCCGTCCTGCATCTCACGCACATCGTCGTGGAAATTCTGCAAGGATATCTCAGGCACGGTAATTTGCTGCGATATTACGGAACTGGCGAAAAACAGGGCGGCGAACGCACCCGGGACTAGCCAACGATTCTTCATAATTTACAACCTCTTCAGGCAGTTATAGGCCCTTGACGGCCGTTTCCGGGCAAGTCATTCTTATTGCCACCCCGAAACCTTACCATGGCCCGGAGCCGCAAAAGACCTGAACCCATGACCAGCAGACGCCGAATACGCAGCATTGTCACAAGGGCCGCACTCGCGAGCCTGCTGCTCTGCCTGCAGGTCACCGCCGCAAGCCATCTGGACGTTGACGGCCACTCGCAGGAAGCTCAGTGCGCGATCTGTATCAGCGTCTCGACATTGGACGGCAGCAACGTTTCCGACCACGACTTCATTATCTCGCGTTCCCCATGGCAAGCGCCCGAACTCTTCCATCCCGTACTCGTCGCCGCCACGATCGGTGAGCTGCACCTCGCGCGCGCCCCTCCTGCCGTCTCCTGAAAACTGTCTTTGGTGATCTCCGCGCGCAAGAACCGTGCGGAGCTTGGTCGAACGATGAATTTGATGGATACGACTCATGTTTTCCCTGAGATTTTATAGGAGCCGATCAGCACCAGCGCTCCTTTTCCTATGCCTGCCGGCCGCGAGTTTCGCGCAGCATGACGCGGAAGAAATTCGCGTTATCGCGACGCCGCAGGACCATACGATCGCAGAGCTCGCTCAGTCGATCACCGTGCTCGGGGATGAAACGCTGCAGCGCATCCAGAGCGCCAACCTTGGCGAAACGCTCGCGGGCGAACTCGGCGTGTCCGCGAGCGCCTTCAGCGCGGCGGCATCGCGACCGATCATTCGCGGCCTGGCCGGCGCTCGCGTCAAAATGATGGAGGACGGTATCGACTCGCTTGACGTCTCTTCCGTCAGCGTAGATCACGCGGTCGGCATCGATCCGCTGATAGCCGAGCAGATCGAGATCTTTCGCGGGCCGACAACGCTGCTCTACGGAAGCGGCGCTGTGGGAGGTGTGGTCAACACGGTGACGCGACGAATTCCCGAGATGGCACCGACGTCACCGCTCGAAGGCGCTTTCGAGCTACGCGGAGATACGGCCGCTGACGATCGAACCGGCGCTTTTCGGCTCGACGGTGGCAATGAGCGGTTTGCGTGGCACGTGGACGGCCTGAGGCGCGACGCCGGCGATTACGACATCCCCGATCATGCCGAGCTCGATCCGGAAGACGGCGAGCCGGAACGAGGTTTTCTCGAGAACAGCAGTTTCGATGTCAGCAATCTTGCGGCAGGCGGAACGTGGTTCGGAGAGAACTCGTTCTTCGGTGTCTCGGTAGGCGGTTACGAGTCGAATTACGGCGTCCCGGGCCACCACCACGAAGAAGCGGTACCTGTCCCCGGAGAGGAAGCGGAAGAGATCGTGCGAATCGATCTCGAGCAGACACGCTTTGATCTGAAAGGCGGCTGGCTCAACGACGGCGGCGCGATCGAAGCCATCAATTACCGTCTGGGCATCAACGACTATCAACACCAGGAACTCGAAGGCGGTACTACAGGGACGTTGTTCGAGAACGACGCCTTCGAGGGGCGCATCGAGTTCCTGCATCGTCCGATTGGCACCGGCGATGGCGCGTTCGGGATTCAATTCGGCGAGCGCGAATTCTCTGCGATCGGGGCCGAAGCCTTCATACCGCCGGTCGATACCCGAACGCTCGGGATATTCGGCCTGGAGCACTTCGATCTCGATAACTGGAACCTGTCGCTCGGCGGCAGACTCGAGCGGCAGGAGCACACGCCTTCCAGCACACTGCCCGACTACAGCGACACCGCTACGAGCGTGTCCTTCGCCGCCATTCGCCGGCTCGGCGACGATTACGCACTCGCGCTGCATATCTCGAACTCGCAGCGATTACCCGTGGCGGAGGAGCTGTACGCGAACGGCCCGCATCTCGCTTCGCAGACATTCGAGGTCGGAAACGACTCGATCGAAAAAGAAACTTCGCGTCATCTCGATATCGGGCTGCGGAAGACCAGCGGTCAGCTCACATGGTCGCTGACCGCCTTTTACACGAGCTTCGACGACTTCATCTATCTGCGCGACACCGGCGCCGAGGACACCGAGTCGGAGCTGCCGATATTTTCCTATAGCCAGCAAGACGCGCTTGTCTCGGGTCTGGAAGCCGAGCTGTTCACGCCGGTGGCGGAGCTGGGAGCGGGCGAACTCGACCTGCGCCTTTTCGCGGATTACGTCCGCGGTGAACTGGATGACGGTGACAATTTACCGCGACTCCCGCCCCTGCGAATCGGTGCGCGTCTGCAGTTCCACCACGACGCGATTATCGCGGGCATCGAAGCCGCGCGTTACTCGAAGCAGGACGATTTCGCCCCGTTCGAGGACCCGACGCCCGGATACACGATGATCAACGCCGATCTGAGCTGGGTGCTGCCGAACCCGACCTCCGCGCTGGAAACGAACCTCTTCTTCAAGGGCACGAATCTGCTCGACGAAGATGCACGCCGGCACACCTCGCTGGTCAAAGACATCGCTCCGTTACCGGGCCGAAACTTCCAGCTCGGCTTCAGGGCGTCGTTCTAGGGACTCCTGTCGGGGTCTTCATGGTTCCACCAGCAGTCGCGCATGAACGCAATGTAGTCGTCCTTGCTGACAGTCGCCGATCGCTGGATCAGATCCATGACCGGGTCTTCCTCGAGATCGACCTGCAGCCCGTCGGCGAATCGGTTCCACATATTGAAGAAGCCCGAGACCAGCGAGATCTCGACGATCTGGGCATCGTTAAAGTGCTCCTTGAGCGCCGCCATGGCCGCTGCGCTCCGTGGCGGCTCGCCCGGAGCACCGTGATATTGCTTGAGCGTCAATACCTCCGCCCAGGCTATCGCGGCCTTTTCGGCGTCCGTAAACAGCTCGTAGCCGAGATAGTCGCCCTTCAGCGCCGCTATCTCGGCCTCACCGATCTGCAACGCTCGACCGAGCGTCGTGTTGTGCGTGGTTCAGTACCGGCAGGCGTTCAGCGTCGACGTCTTCAGTATCACCAGCACCTTGGTTCGAACCGGCAGGTTGTTCGTGATTTCTTCGCGCAGCGTCGGCACGAGAAAACCGACAACGGCCTGCGCGATTTTCGGTGAGTGCGAGGCCACGCGGATTGCATTTGCGACGCGGCCAAGAAGCTTGGTCGTGTGTTTGAACAGGACCGCCTGCTCGGGCGACGCGTCCGCATCGCCCGGAATTTTCAAAAACGCCATGGGTTCTCCGATCTCGAGTCTGCCGGAAATACTACACCGAGTGATTCATCCGCCACCAGTCGCGCATGCATTGAAGCACCTCGACCTACCTGCTAGTTTCTGTTGAGATCGATTCCGGAGACAACGGTCAATATGCGTCCTGTAACACTTCTGCTCCTGGTTCTTGTCGGCCCGGGCCTTGCGACGGCTCACCATGGGTCGGCGTATTACTACGACGTCGAAAACCTCGCTTCTATCGAAGGAGTAATCGTATCGGCATCATGGCGCAACCCGCATGTCATGTTCGAGCTCGAACGCACACTGGCGGATGGTTCGACGGAACTATGGGAGATCGAGTCGGCGTCGTGGAATGGCCTGCAGCGCGTCGGCATCGGCCGGGACGATGTGCCGATAGGCGCGCACGTCACGCTGACCGGCGCCTTGTCGCGAACCGGGCTGCCCGCGATGGCCGCATTCATCGTCACGCTCGACGACGGCACCGAGATCCCGATATGGCCGCAGCGGGCACGACGCATGGGACAGGAAGTACGGCGCGTCGCCGCGTCCGCCACCGCAATCGAAGCGGCACGGGACGCAGCACGCAACATTTACCGCGTCTGGGCGCGCCCGGGGATCGACGGCCAGCTGTTGGCGGAGCTCGAGCCGCAGCTTCCCTACAACGACGTCGCACTGGCCGCTCAGGCGGACTGGGATCCGCTGAATGACGATCCCGTTCTGAACTGCACGCCGCGCGGAATGCCGTCGATCATGAACAGTCCGCAGCCGATTCAGTTCCTCGAGCAGGACGACACGATACTGCTGCGCCTCGAGGAATGGGACGGAGAACGCATCATTCACATGAACTCGGATGTCGATCCCGCGAGCCAGCCCAGGAGCCGCATGGGATTCTCGACGGGCACTTGGGAAAACGGCACGCTCGTAGTTACGACGAGCCGGCTCAGCGATCCCTATTTCGACGACCACGGGACTCCGCAGGGACAGAACGCCAGTGTCGTCGAGCGATTTACTTTGAGCGCAGACGAAACCCGTCTTGACTACGAGGCCATTCACACGGACCCGACCATCTTTAACGGCCCGGGCAGGCTAACGGGTTATTGGGACTGGGTCCCCGGCGAGGAAGTGAAGCCCTACGACTGCGTCGTCAACTAAGGCGCCGAATTGATGGTTCTCAGCAGATCACTGAAACTGACGTTGATCGGCCAGAGTCGACCGTAATCCCGAATCGTCGTATCGGGTCCGACAATCGCGCGCTCCAGCCAATAGCCCGCCTCATCCCGCTCATTGAGCGCCAGTATCGTCGGGCTGCTGTCGAGCGCGTCGGGCTCGATCGGGTCCGCGCGCAGGCTGAGGTGCGCGAATACCGCGCGACCACCCGGAATCATCGACTGATCCATCGGCTGCAAATGCCCCGAGACACCGGGTTCGGCCGGCCAGAGCTTCAGTCGTACCGAGCCGCGAACGTTGCCGCCGATCGCGAGAATGCGCTGTTCGCGCTCGTCAACCTGGACCACGATGTCGCAATGGCTGCGGACACCGACACCGAGGTGGCGCCGTCGTTCGTCCAGGGACATATAGGCTTCTTCGCGCGCCGTGCAGATCATGTCGCCGGGGAGTATCGCCTTTTCGCCGACGTCGAAGGCCTCGTAGGCAGCACCCTGATCGCCGCTGTCGCGCGCGATGATCGCCTGGTCGATGTACCTGTGATGCGCGATATGTCGCTCGAACTGGCTGGTATCGCCCAATCCACTCTCGCACATCACCCAGGAGATGAACGCCGCGGACCAGGGATCGCGCCAGCGCGAACCCGCTCCACTCGGGCCGTTCCAGCGGCGATTCTGGCGTTCCACGATCCATGCACCGTCAGCCGTTGCCGCCCAGTAACCGCCGATGTCGTCCGCGACACGCTGGTTTTCTCGATAACCGGGACGCGAGGGCCGGATCAGCGCACGCGCTGCGCCGGGATAGGTGGATCGGACCGTTGTCAGGTCGACGACGCTGAAGCCGAAGTAGCCCCATTCCTGAATTGCGGCATCGACGATGCGGCGGCGGGTATCGCTCGTCGGCATGGACAGACACGCCGCCGGGCGAACGGACATCTTTCCGGGCTCGCCGGAAACCCGGGCCGTCGGCGGATTTATGTCAAATACTTCGGGAGAGAGACGATCGAGCGGCGAAACGGCGGCGTAGGCGGATAGCGTCAGCAAGGATGCCAACAGCGTTAGCCCAATGTCGATCAGCGCGCCTCGCATAACTACCCTCTCGGCTTCTCTATCCTCCACCGCCCACTAGTTTACCGAACTTTGCGTCGATTTCCGCGCGCCGGCGCAAGGAAGCCATGCGCTTATGGGCGGATCTGCCCGGCACCCCGGACGACGTATTTGTAGCTGGTCAGCTGCTCGGCACCGACCGGGCCACGCGCGTGGATTCTCCCGGTGGCGATCCCGATTTCCGCGCCCATGCCGAACTCGCCACCGTCGGCAAACTGGGTCGACGTGTTGTGCATCACGATTGCGCTGTCGAGCTCGTTCAGGAAACGCTCCGCCGCTTCCGGGTCGGCCGTGACGATGGCGTCCGTGTGGCCAGATCCGTATTCGCGAATATAGTCGAGCGCTTCATCGAGATCCGAGACGACCCGCATCACCACAATCGCGTCCAGAAACTCGGTTCCCCAATCGTCATCGCTGGCCGCAACGACGCGGCCATCCGCCGCCTGAACCCGCGCATCGCCGCGCACTTCGCAGCCCGCCTCAATGAGGTCCGCGACGATAGGCGCTACATGCGTCGCGGCCACCGCCGAATCCACGAGTATGGCCTCGGTGGCGCCACAGATTCCCGTGCGGCGCATCTTGGCATTGATCGAAATCGCCCGCGCCATGTCGAGGTCGGCGCCACGATGAATGTAGGTGTGACACAAACCCTCGAGGTGACCCATGACGGGTACACGCGCGTCCTGCTGGACACGAGCGATGAGGTTCTTGCCGCCGCGCGGCACGACGACGTCGAGATACTCCGTCATATCTCGCAGCAGGTAGCCCACGGCGTCGCGGTCCTGGGTCGGAATACGCTGAATCGCGGTTTCCGGGAGCCCCGCCTTCGCGAGTCCCTGCGTCAGGCAAGTGAGTATCGCGCCATTCGACTCCACCGCCTCGGAACCGCCACGCAAAATGACGGCGTTGCCACTTTTGAGGCAGAGGCCGCCGGCGTCGGCCGTCACGTTGGGCCGGCTCTCGTAGATGATGCCGATAACCCCGAGCGGCACCCTGACGCGCTGAATTACGAGCCCGTTGGGTCGCTCCCATTCGTCCGTCACGCGACCGACCGGATCCGGCAGGTCCGCGATCGCCTCGAGCCCGACTGCAGTCGCTTCGATACGCTCAGGGGTCAGCCGGAGACGGTCGAGCATGGCGCTCGACAAACCGTTCTCGAGCGCCCGCGCCAGGTCGATTTCGTTGGCTGCCAGAATCGCGGACTCGGCATCGCGCATCGCACGGGCCGCCGCGCGCAGCGCCTCGTCCTTCGCCTCGGTGCTCGCCCGCGCCAGCCTCTCGGCCGCCGCTCGCGCGGCCTGACCAAGCTGACGCATCTGCGCCGGGATGACGCCGCTGATCGCGGTCGCAAGTTGTCGTTCGGGCGTGGTCATTGACCTGTCTCCGTGTGCGCCAGCACGAGGTCGTCGCGGTGAATCATCTCATCCCGGCCGCGATAGTCCAAAATATCCGCGATATCGCCGGACTGTTTTCCGGCGATCGCGCGGGCTTCAGCCGCAGCGTATCCGATCAGTCCGCGCGCAAGCTCGTTGCCTGACGCGTCGACGACGACCACAGCGTCGCCACGATCGAATTCACCTTGCACGGCGGTAACACCAGCCGGCAGCAGGCTCTTGCCCTTCGCAAGCGCCCTGAGCGCACCATCGTCAACGACCACGGAACCCTTGGGCTGAAGCGTTCCCGCGATCCACTGCTTGCGCGCTGCATGCGGCGTCGAGCCGGGCAAAAACCAGGTTACCCGCGCACCCGCCTTCACCTTCTCGATCGGGTGCAGAACGTGTCCGGGCGCGATCAGAATCCGGCATCCCGCTCCCATCGCGATCCGCGCCGCGTCGAGTTTCGTTCGCATCCCGCCCGAGCCGTGATTCGTGCCGGGCCCGCCCGCCATATCCCAGTGAGCCCTGGTCAGTTCGGTCACCTCCGAGATGTGCTCAGCGTCGTCGTTGACGCGCGGATCGCTGGTATACAAGCCGTCCACATCGGACAACAGCACGAGACAATCCGCACTCACCATCTGCGCAACGCGCGCGCCGAGTCGGTCATTGTCACCGTAGCGGATCTCCTGAGTCGCAACCGTATCGTTCTCGTTAACGACGGGAACCGCACCGCACTTGAGGAGGGTAAACAACGTATTCGTGGCGTTGAGATAGCGGCGCCGGCTTTCGCTGTCGTCGAGCGTCAGCAAAACCTGCGCGGCGTTAATACCATGGCGGCCGAGTATCTCCTGATACGCATGCGCAAGCTGAATTTGCCCGGCCGCCGCTGCGGCCTGACTCTCATGCAGGCGGGCGCGCGCAACATCGATTCCGAGCTGTGCGGCACCAAGCGCGATCGCGCCCGAGCTGACGATGACGATCTCCTGGCCTGCCGCATGCATCGCCGCAACGTCTTCGCAAAGCGCTTCCAGCCAGACACGATTGAGCGCGCCGTTCTCGCGGTCGACAAACAATGCCGAGCCTATCTTGAGCACGACCCGCCGCGCCTCGGCTAGGCGCGTATCGCTGATCGATTGGAATTCAGCAACCATAGGCGTATTCCGCAGGAGCTTGAGTTTATATCGGTTTAAGGATCGGAGCGCCGCGTGCGGCCGCCATGGCCCCGCTACGCACGACCGTCACGATTTCCACGTCATCCGCAATACTGACCATAAACCGGTCTATGTCGTTACTGCCGCCGATCAGCTCCACCGTGAAATGACCACCGTGATCGTCGAGGATCCGGCCGCCGAGTTCCGCGACGAGCGTTGCGAGATCACCACGGGAAGCATCGCGCAATTGCAGCTTGAACAGCGCCAGCTCGCGCTCGATATGGTCGTCGTCGGTCATGTCGATGACATTGACGACATCGACGAGTTTGCCGAGCTGCTTCGAGATCTGATCGATGACCTCGTCGGACCCGGTCGTGACGAGCGTCAGACGGGAGACGTTTTCGTTATTGGTCGGCGCAACATTGAGGCTCTCGATGTTGTAGCCGCGCGCGGAGAACAGGTTCGCGACGCGCGCCAGCGCGCCCGCTTCGTTCTGCAGCAATATCGAGATGATGTGTCGCATTCTTGCCCGCCCAAAAACTCCCTGAAGGATTAAGGCCTTAGCTGCCGAATGTTGGCTCAGAACAACGGCTATTGCAATGCGGAAACTTTTCGTCAACACTCGGGAGAAGTATGCACTTCAAGAACTGAATCGGCTCGCTACTCGGAGGATCGGAGATCCGTTTCCAACAGCGCCATGGAAACCAAGGCCAAACCAACGCTTGAGCGTCAGCACCCGCTTGCCGGCTCAACGATGACCGGGGCCGATATTATCGTCCAGGTCCTCGCCGACGAGGGTGTCAAGACGATATTCGGCTATAGCGGCGGGGCCATTCTTCCGACTTACGACGCCGTGTTCCGCTATAACCAGGCACATCACGTCGAGAACGCAGATCCGATGCCACTGATCGTCCCGGCCAATGAGCAAGGGGCGGGCTTTATGGCCTCCGGCTATGCGCGCGCTACCGGCGGCGTGGGCGTGGCCATCGTGACATCGGGGCCCGGCGCGACGAACTGCGTAACGCCGGTTCGCGACTGCATGGCCGACTCGATACCGATCGTCGTCATCTGCGGCCAGGTCGCAACGGCAGCGATCGGTTCCGACGCATTCCAGGAAGCACCGGTCATGAGCGTCATGGGCGCGGTCGCGAAACACGTTTTTCTCGTGACCGATCCCGAGCGGCTCGAGTCGACGATGCGATCGGCGTTCGAAATCGCCCGCACAGGTCGACCCGGCCCGGTCGTCGTGGACGTTCCGAAGGATGTGCAGAACTGGGAAGGCGAGTTCCACGGCGAGGGCCTTCTGTCCATGCCGGGCTACCAGCACCGCCTTCAGGCCGTTCGCGAGAACACGCTGGACGACGAGCGCTGCCGGCAGTTCTTCGACATTCTCAAGGCGAGCAAACGACCGCTGCTCTACGCAGGCGGTGGCGTCATCAACGGCAACGCGAGCGAGGAACTTCGGGCGTTTGCCAACAACTTTCAGATTCCCGTGGTGACCACACTGATGGGACTGGGCAGTTTCGACACGACTCAGCCACTCGCGATGCATATGCTCGGCATGCACGGCACCGCCTACGCCAACTATGCAGTCGATGACTGTGATCTCCTGATCAGCGTCGGCAGTCGTTTCGACGATCGCGTCGCCGGTGATCCACCGAAATTCGCCGCCAAAGCGCGACACATCGTGCATTTCGACATCGACCCGTCTGAAATTCACAAGGTCAAGACCGCCGACTGGTATCACACGGGCTTGCTTGCCGACGCGCTATCGGCGCTGATTGCCTACGCGCGTGGTAACGGCATCACGACCGACACGAGGTCCTGGCTGGCAGAGCTTGCCGAACTCAAGAAGACTTACGCATTGAACTACGATCGCGACAGCGCGCTCATTCAGCCCTATTACGTCATCGAAACGATCAACTCGATCACCAAAGGCGAAGCGATTATCACGACCGGAGTTGGTCAGCACCAGATGTGGGCTGCGCAGTATTTCGATTTTCGCGAGCCTCGACTGTGGCTGACATCCGGCAGCATGGGAACGATGGGTTTTGGCCTGCCCGCCGCTATCGGAGCGCAATTCGCGCGACCCGACCGCCTCGTCATAGACCTCGACGGCGACGCTAGCGTACGAATGAATCTCGGCGAGATGGAGACCGTCACGACCTACAACCTGCCGATCAAGATTGTCGTATTGAATAACTACGGCGACGGCATGGTGATGCAATGGCAGAGGATGTTCTTCAAGGGCCGTCTGTCCGGAAGCGACAAGTCGTTACGCAAGAAGGACTTCGTGCGCGCCGCCGAAGCCGACGGCTTTCGCTACGCCAAGCGTCTCGAAAACAAAGACGACGTACCGAGTGTGCTCGCCGAGTTCCTGGCCTACGACGGCCCCGCGTTCCTCGAGGTCATTATCGATCCCGAGGCCGACGTCTACCCCATGGTTCCTCCCGGCATGTCCTACCGCGACATCGTCACAGGCGATCACATACCGAATCGCTACGGCAAACACGAGAGCGCCGAACCCGACGCCTCGGAGATGTTCTAACAATAATAACGAAGGGGTCCCTGTTTACCGTCGATTCGCGGTCTGGCGGGTCATTCCCGTATTCCTCAGTCCGGCAGTATTTCTGAGCCGGGCGTCGTGCAGAACCTCGTGAATCTGGGTTATCAGGCCGGTTCTGTCCGGCAGCTGATTGCTCATTACCGTTGGATACTCGTCAAGTGCCCGAAAAAAACTTCTTTTTACGGCTGTCCCCCGCTTGTCCAATGGTGCCGTTGGTCGCAGTCCTTTCCGGCTGCGAAACCGGAACCTCCTCACGTCCGGCCGCAGTCGAGTTCGAGGCGAAAACGCCGGCTAGCGGCGATGGACTTCGACGGCGATACGATGCCCGATCTCGACGGCGACAGAAGACATTTTCTGAGTTTGTCTCTCGGCAGCATTCGTCGCCATTCAACCCTGTCCCGAATTTCGTCGTAGCGAGCGACCCGGGAGGTATCAGCGGACTGACCCGCCTTGTCGGCGCGGAGGCTCAGTCACAAATTGTAACGGTTGCGGCGACGGATGGCTCAACCATATTAATCTCGGATCCTTCGGTCGTTCAGTAACAACGGGAGCGGAAATTCTGATGATCAATGATCGCGTCTGCCGCATCGCGGGACTGAGCGTCATCGCCGGCATTTACTGCTCCGGCAGCCTGGCTCAGGAAGCGCCACCGCTCGAGGAAGTTACCGTCACGGGCACGCTACTGCTTCGTGAGTCTCAGTTTGACGTCACGGTCCCGCTCGAGACGATCTCGCGCGAGGATTTCGCTGCCTTCGGCGTCAACGAGTTCAGCGACATTCTCGAAGATCTGACCATCAACACCGGATCGCAAAACAATCCGGATTCGTTCACGCAGAACTTCAGTGCGGGAACGAGCAACGTCAACCTTCGCGGCCTCGGCGTGGGCTCGACGCTGGTGCTGATCAATGGCAGACGCCAGACGCAGAGCGCAGTCGCAACAGACCGCGGCGAGACCTTTGTCGACACCTCCTCACTACCGCCGATGATCGCCTTTGACCGAATTGAAGTCCTCAAGGACGGCGCAACGTCGCTCTACGGATCCGATGCGGTCGCTGGCGTCGTCAATTTCCTGACGCGCGACAATTTCGACGGACTGGAATTCGAGCTGAGCCGGCAGGCTTCCGACAAGCATCCTCAGAACGATCTCCAGATCAGCGGACTCTACGGCGGTGGCAACGACCGGACACATGTACTGATAGCCGCAAATATTCTGTCCAGGGACCCGCTAACGACATTAGACCGCCGCCTGTCGGGACCCGCTGACGATCTGAGCCAGGCCGGCAACCCCGGCTCCTTCCTTATCCCGTCGCTTCCGGGTAATCCCGTCTACGCGCCGATCTGGACGGCTGCGTTCGACAGCAATCTCAACGGCATCGCCGACGGCGTAGAACCGCAGCTCGGGCTTCCCCCGGTCGCGGGTGCCAACCTGCCCGTGTTCGCGGATCCGGATTGCGCGGCGATCGCAGCTCAGAGCCCTCAGGCGGTGCCGACGTTCGAAGCCGTCGTGCCGACGCCTGCCGGGGATGTCCCTATCGGGCTTTGTCAGTTCGATTTCGGCGAATTTTTCTCCGTCGTTCCGGAAGAACAGCGCGCCGCCGCTTTCCTGAAGATCGATCACATCTTCAACGATTCGCTGACCGGCCAGGTGGAATTGCATTTCGCCGACAACGAAGCGATACGAAACAACTCACCGTCGTTCCCGTTTGCGCGCTTTCCAACCGTACCGGCAACCCATCCCGACAATCCTTACGGCACGGACGCGAACTTTATCGGCCGCATCCGCGGCGCAGGTGGAACCGCAGTACCCAGCGTGCACAGTTCGAATCTACGGCGGTTTGCCGCAAGCCTCGAAGGGGACATCAACGACGACTGGCGATTCGACCTTGGCTTGACCATCAGCGACAACGACTTCACCGTCGCAACTACCGACGTGCTCATCGACCGCTTCGGGTTTGCGATACAGGGTCTCGGTGGAGCGGGATGCGACCCCGACTCGGGAATGCCGGGTACAGGCCCGTGCGTCTATTTCAATCCGTTCGGCTCGGCGCTGACCGGCACGGGAACGCAGAACTCGGATGCGTTATTCGACGACATCATCGGCGATTTTCGATTCGATGCAACCAGTGAGCTCAAGACACTCGATGCTGTCGTCGCGGGCCAGGTCGGTGAGCTTGCAGGCGGTCCGATAGGTCTAGCCATTGGCGCACAGATTCGAGACGATAAACTCGCATACGACTACGACGAGAACAGTAACTCCGATAATTTTCTGTTCTTCGCTGGTACACCCGACTTCGGTGGAAGCCGTGATGTCAGCTCCGTGTTCGCAGAACTCGCGTTGCCGGTCTCGGATACCCTGGAACTCCAGCTGGCCGCACGCTTCGAGGACTACGGCAGCGGCGTCGACTCGACTGACCCGAAGGTCTCGTTCCTTTACCGGCCGACGGAGCAGCTCTCCGTGCGCGGATCTTTCGGTACTTCTTTCCGCGCGCCTTCGCTTTTCCAGGAGGTCGGCGTACAGACCAGCCTCGCGCAACTCACGGATCCGACCGTCGGTATCGCCCAGTTCTTCCCGGTCCGCACGGCAGCGAATCCCGACGCCGACCGCCTGCAGCCCGAAGCGGCCGACGTCCTAAACGTCGGCTTCAGCTGGTCGCCGAATGAACGAATCGAGCTGGGCATCGACTACTGGTCGTTTGATTACAACCAGGTCATTATCCAGCAGAATCCGCAGGCCCTGCTGAACGCGGCGTTTGCGGGCGATCCGATCGCACAAGCGCAGGTACTCCGCGATCCAACGAGCGGATTGTTGCTGCGTGTCGACTCGTTCTATGCCAATGCATCCGCGCTCGAGACGAGCGGGCTGGATGTCGCTTTCAGCTACGATATCGACGTCGCGGACGGGTTGCTTACCATCGGCGCTGACGCGACTCTGATGACGGATTACGATCTCGACGATCCGCAGGCAGGTCGGATCGACGGACTCGGCAGTCGCAACTTCACGAACTTCGCGACATC
>JAHEKF010000083.1 GCA_024638465.1 Rhodospirillaceae bacterium
GCGCATACCCCGATGATGCAGCAGTACCTCGGCCTCAAGGCCGAGCATCCCGATGTGCTGCTGTTTTATCGCATGGGCGACTTCTACGAACTGTTCTACGACGATGCTCGCAAAGCGACCGAGCTCATCGATATCTCGTTAACGAGTCGCGGCCAATCCGCAGGCGAGCCGATCCCGATGGCAGGCGTTCCGCATCACTCTGTCGACGGCTATCTTGCGCGACTCGTGAGACTCGGTGAATCGGTCGCGCTGTGCGAGCAGATCGGAGACCCGGCGACCAGCAAAGGTCCGGTCGAACGCAAGGTCGTGCGCGTGATCACGCCGGGTACTTTAACGGACGAAGCGCTGCTCGACTCGAAGCGAGCGAATTATCTGGCCGCGATATCGATTGCGGATAAAGCGACGGGAATCGCGTGGCTGGATCTCGCGAGCGGCCATTTTTCCATCATGCAGCTCGGCCCCGGCGACGACTTGCAGGGCGAGATCGAACGCATAAAACCCGCGGAGATTCTCGTCAGCGAGGACTCGACAGTGCCGGGCTGGCTCAAGGAAGAATCAGGTATCAACGAACGCCCGCCGTGGCATTTCGACGCGGAAACCGGGCAGCGAGCGCTGTGCCAGCAGTTCGGTACACAGGATCTCGCCGGCTTTGATGCAGACGACATTCCCGTCGCCATCGGCGCTGCCGGGGGCCTGCTGCAATACGTCAAGGATACGCAGCGCGCCGCGGTACCCCATATAAGAAGCCTGACGCGAGAGCGCCGCGATCAGGCGGTCATCATGGACGCGACGACGCGCAGAAATCTGGAGATCGACGCGAGTCTCGGCAAGCACGACGAGCACACGCTGGCGGGAATCATGGACCGCTGTGCTACGCCAATGGGTAGTCGTTTGCTGAGGTCGTGGCTGAACCGGCCGATACGCGATCGCGATACGCTGGCACTGCGCCAGGACGCCGTGGCCAGGATTCTCGACCATGCCGCGCGTGACGATCTCCATCGCGATCTTTCGGAAATCGGCGATATCGAGCGGATTCTGACACGGATCGCGCTTCGTACCGCCCGGCCTCGCGACCTCGCACGCCTGCGTCACGCGCTGACTTTCGTCCCGCAGCTTCGAACTGCAGTCGCTGCAATCGACGCGCCGCATCTCGCTGAACTTACTACCCGCTGCAGCGATCACGGCGAACAAAGCGCGCTGCTCACCGCTGCTGTGGTCGAGTCGCCGCCCGTTCTGGTTCGCGATGGCGGCGTTATCGCCGCGGGTTACGACGGCGAACTCGACGAACTACGAACGATCAGCGCGGACGCACGCCGATACCTCGATGACCTGGAAGTGCGCGAGCGCGAGCGCACAGGCTTGAGCAACCTCAAAGTCGGCTACAACCGTGTTCACGGCTATTACATAGAGATCAGCAAGGCGCAGGCGAGCGAGGCGCCTGAAGACTACACGCGACGCCAGACTCTCAAGGGAGCCGAACGCTTCATCACGCCCGAGCTCAAGGAGTTCGAGGAGAAGATCCTGAGCGCTCGGGACCGCTCTCTGGCCCGAGAGCGTCAGCTCTACGAGCAGTTGCTGGAACTATTGAACGAGAAGCTCGATGCGATGCAAACGACGGCCGCGAGCCTCGCCGAGATCGACGTGCTGTCGAACTTTGCGGAGCGTGCGGTGAGTCTGAATCTCGCGCGGCCGGTTCTGACGAACGATCCGGAGTGCCGCTACGCCAACGGACGCCACCTCGGCGTGGAACTGGCAAGCGATGCCGTATTCGTGCCGAACGATCTCGAGCTTCACGATCAGCGCCGACTGCTCATCATCACTGGCCCGAACATGGGCGGCAAATCGACCTATATGCGGCAAACGGCACTCATTGTGATATTGGCGCACACCGGAAGTTTCGTTCCCGCCGACGCTGCCCGCATCGGGCCGGTCGACCGAATCTTTACGCGCGTCGGCGCGGCCGACGATCTCGCCGGCGGACGCTCGACCTTCATGGTCGAGATGACCGAGACCGCGAACATCCTCAACAACGCGACAGCTGAAAGCCTCGTGCTCATGGATGAGGTTGGCCGCGGCACGAGCACTTTCGACGGACTGTCACTGGCATGGGCAGCCGCACGCTTCATCGCGCGTGGCCCGCGCGCTTTCACGCTGTTTGCCACGCACTACTTCGAACTGACAAGTCTTCCTGACGAACTGCCGGCGACAGCCAATGTGCATCTCGACGCGACCGAGCATGGCAACGAGCTGATCTTCCTGCACGCCGTCAAACCCGGCCCGGCCAATCAGAGCTATGGTCTGCATGTCGCGCAATTAGCCGGCGTTCCGCGCGGGGTAGTCGACGAAGCGAGAGACTACCTGGCGACGCTCGAGCGACAACTGCAGTCGCTCGCCGCAAGCGATCCGCAGGAACAGTTTTTCTTCAGCGCGCCTCAGACCACGGACCCGTTGCGAACCCGGCTCGCCGAACTCGACGTCGACGGTCTGACGCCGCGACAGGCGCTCGAGCTATTGTTCGAGCTCGCCGACGAAGCCGGACGCGAGTAGCCGGCCCCTCGGGACTCGGCTAATCACGAAGGCGCTCAAGCGCGGCGCGGTTCGTCCAGGACGTGACGGTCGTGATCGCCTCCTCGAGCGGCGCCCAGCGATGCTGCGAGTGCTCGTCGGGATTGATCGTCACGGGCAGAATTTTGGGTACCGGCAGATACCAGAGGTGCTCGACATTCTCTGTTACGTCTGGCGCGTACCGGTCGCGCCATTCGGGCAGGATCGGGAAGCGTTGCTTGACCCCTGCGTCGACGAGCCCGTCGGGCTCGATGCCCGTCTCTTCCCTGACTTCACGCGCGGCACAGTCGGCGGTGGCTTCCCGCCATTTCAGCGTGCCCGTTACCGACTGCCAGAACCCAACCGGCGCAATACGCTCCAGCAACAGACACTCGAGCCCGGGCGTATGGATGACGACGAGAACCGATTCGGGGCGTCGCGGCTCGCTCATTCAACCTTAGGCGGCGTCCGAAGCCGGATACCGACTTCCTTGAGCTGCTCGGGACTGGCTTCGCTCGGTGCGCTCGTCAGAAGGTCGCTCGCTGTCTGTGTCTTCGGGAATGCGATGACGTCGCGAATACTGTCGGCGCCGGCCATGATCATCACGAGGCGGTCAAGGCCGAACGCAATTCCGCCATGTGGCGGACAGCCATACTGCATCGCGGTGAGCAGGAAACCGAACTTGGCTTCGGCTTCTTCGGTATCGATGCCGAGCAGGTCGAATACTGCCGACTGCATCGCGGGATCATGGATACGGATCGAACCGCCCCCGATTTCGGTACCGTTCAGAACCATGTCGTAGGCCCGGGATATTGCCTTGCCGGGGTTCGCTTTGAGTTCTTCGGGCGAATCCGAACTCGGCGCAGTAAACGGATGATGTGTCGGCGTCCAGCCACCTTCACCATCGTCGTCGAACACGGGAAAATCGACCACCCACAGCGGTTGCCATTCATCGGCGATCAGTCCGCGATCTTCGCCGAGCTGATCGCGAAGCGTACCGAGGCTGTCGTTAACGACCCGTGCCTTGTCGGCACCGAAGAACACGAGGTCGCCGGTCTTTGCGCCGACACGGTCGAGCACCTGTAACACGGCCTCGTCCGGCAGGAACTTGAGGATCGGCGACTGCAGGCCTTCTGCGCCGGCATCGCGATCGTTCACTTTGATGTAAGCCAGGCCCCTGGCGCCGTGACGACCGACGAGGTCCGTGTAATCGTCGATCTCTTTTCGGCTCAGTGAGGCGCCCCCAGGAACGAGAAGCGCCGCCACTCGGCTGCCGGCATCGGCCGCCGGACCTGCGAACACCTTGAACTCGACGCCTTCGAAGAGATCCGCAACTTCGACGAGCTCGAGCGGGTTTCTGAGATCGGGCGCATCGCTGCCATAGCGCAGCATCGCTTCGGCGTAGCCAAGTCGCGGAAACGGATCCGGCAGATCCGCATCGAGTGCGAGCTTGAACGTCTCGCGTATCAGCGACTCCATGATCTCCATGATCGATTCTTCATCGAGAAAAGCCGTTTCTATATCGAGCTGGGTAAATTCGGGTTGCCGGTCTGCGCGCAGATCTTCGTCGCGGAAACACTTCACGATCTGATAGTAGCGATCGAAACCCGACATCATCAGTAACTGCTTCATGAGCTGCGGCGACTGCGGCAGCGCAAAGAACTTGCCGGGATGCGTGCGGCTCGGAACGAGATAATCGCGCGCGCCCTCCGGCGTGGTCTTCGCCAGGATCGGCGTTTCCATCTCGATGAAACCGCCCTCATCGAGCAGCGCTCGCAGCGCGCGCGTTACGGCGTGGCGGAGCCGCAGATTGTGCTGCATCTCATCGCGACGCAAGTCGAGATAGCGATAGCGCAGCCGCACTTCCTCACTCGCATGCTCCTCATGGTGGAACGGCGGCGTCTTGGACTTGTTGAGGACGCTTAGCTCGCTCGCGAGAAGCTCGACTTCGCCGGTCGGCATCTCGGGATTGATCGTCCCATCGGGGCGTTCGCGCAGTCGGCCGCGAACCGACAGCACGTATTCGCTGCGGATGCGCTCGGCTTCGGCAAAGATCTCGGGCGTGTCAGGGTCGAACACGACCTGGAGCAGCCCTTCGCGGTCACGCAGGTCGACAAAGATCACCCCGCCGTGGTCGCGCCGCCGGTGGACCCAACCTGCGACCGTGATTTCTTCACCGATCAGCGAACGGTCGACCTGGCCGCAGTAATGACTGCGCATGGACTCTAACCTCTTGAAAGACAAGGTGTGCGGGGGCGTGCGGATGTTAAGGCGTAGCTTCGGGCGGCGCAACCTCGTTCGCCGGATGCACAGGATGCCACTCGGGCACGACGACGCCGAGCGAGATGATCATCTTCAGCGCTTCTTCGACGACCATATCGAGCTCGATAACGTCTTTGCGCGGCACGAACAACATGAAGCCAGACGTCGGATTGGGCGTGGTCGGCAGGAAGACCGTAACAATCTCCTCGCCAGTGACCGACTGCACTTCTGCGGGTTCCTCGGATGTTTGGAACGCCAGGCTATAAAGACCTTCGCGCGGATACTGAATCAGCAACACCTTTTTAAACGACGAGTTTGATTCGCTCAGTACGATCTCGGAGAAATGCTTCACCGCACCGTAGATGGTTCTTACCAGCGGAATCCGGGCAAGTATGGATTCGTACCAAATGACGAGTCGTTTGCCGATAAGGTTGGCCGCCAGTACTCCCGTCAAGATGAGTACGAGAAACGCAACGAAAATATCGAGGCCCGGGACGGGTACGCCGAATAGCTCGCCGGGCCGAAGCGCGGGCGGCAAAAGGGTGAGCAGGCTGCCGATGATATCGAGCAACAGCGAAACGACCAGCACGGTCGCGCCGATGGGCAGCCAGACAAGCAGCCCCGCCATGAAATATCGTCGAATCTTTATCGTCATCCCTGTGCCGGCTCAGTCTTTCGTGGCGGTCGTTTCCTTGGTCTTCGCCTTGTCGGGCTTCGGCTTGGCGTCGCTCGAAGCGTCTTTCTTCGAGTCCGTCGGCTTTTCGCCCTTGTCCTTGTTAGACCCCGCGCCGTCGGCCAGGTTGCGTTTAGTTTCCTTGTCAGACTTGAAATCGGTCTCGTACCAGCCGCCACCTTTCAACCGAAACGACGGCGCGGACATCAGGCGGCGCAACGCAACCGCCTCACAGGCAGGACATTGCTTCAACGGATCCTCGCTGATCTTTTGTAGCGCTTCGAGCTCGTGTCCGCACGAATCGCAGCGGTATTCATAGATAGGCAAGCTTCAGCCCTCGCCGTTCACTGACGCTGTTTTTGTCACACTGGGTGTCGGGCGCGGCGTCGGACTTGACGTCGAGGCAATCAGGCCGCTGCTGCGGCATCACCCTTGACGAACTGGAGCCCGTCGGCGCCAACGCTGACGCTAATGGTATCACCCGGAGCGAACTCGCCGTTGAGAATTCGCTGTGCCAACGGATTCTCGAGCTGTTGCTGAATGGCGCGCTTCAGGGGCCGGGCGCCGTAGACCGGATCGTAACCGGCTTCAGCGAGTTGCTCCTGTGCCGCGGCGTCGAGGCTCAGTTTCATGTCGCGCTCAGCGAGCCGCTCGTGCAGGTAGCGAAGCTGAATGTCGACGATGGCCGCCAGGTGTTCCGGTGCGAGTGGGTGAAACACGACAACGTCGTCGATTCGGTTGATGAACTCGGGCCGGAACTGCTGCGCGACGATCTCCATGACCGCGGATTTCATTTCCGCGTAGTTGTCTTCACCACTGAGTTCCTGGATTCGCTGGCTTCCGAGATTCGACGTCATGATGACGACGGTATTGCGAAAATCTACCGTACGCCCGTGACCATCCGTCAAGCGGCCGTCATCGAGCACCTGCAGAAGCACATTGAATACGTCAGGGTGCGCCTTCTCGATCTCGTCCAGAAGAACGACTGAATACGGCCGACGCCTGACCGCTTCGGTCAGATGACCGCCTTCCTCATAACCCACGTATCCCGGCGGCGCGCCGATGAGCCGCGCGACCGAATGTTTCTCCATAAATTCCGACATGTCGACGCGAACCATCGCATCTTCCGAGTCGAACAGGAACGCCGCCAACGCTTTGGTCAGCTCGGTCTTTCCGACACCGGTGGGACCGAGAAAAAGGAACGAGCCGTTCGGACGATTCGGGTCTGCCAGACCCGCGCGGGATCGGCGCACGGCATTCGATACTGCCTGCAGCGCTTCCGCCTGACCCACGACCCGCGTCTCCAGGTAGCTCTCCATCGCGATCAGTTTTTCCTTCTCGCTCTCGAGCATCTTCGTGACCGGAATACCGGTCCATTTGGACACGACCTCCGCGACCTCTTCTTCGGTCACGCGGTTGCGAACGAGCTCATAGGACTCCTGCTCGCTTTCGAGCGCCTCGTTGAGCTGCTTCTCGAGTTCGGGAATCTTCCCGTACTGCAGCTCTGACGCTCTCGCAAGATCGTTGCCACGGTGTGCCATCTCGAGTTCGAGCTTTGCGCGCTCGAGTTCTTCCTTGAGGTGCGCAGCGCCCTGCATTGCCGCTTTTTCGGCATTCCAGACATCCTCCAGGTCGGCGAACTCGGCTTCGAGCTTGTCGATCTCGGCCTCCAGATCGTCGAGGCGTTTCCTGGAAGCATCGTCCGATTCTTTCTTCAGGGCTTCGCGCTCGATCTTGAGCTGAATCAGCCGCCGCTCGAGGCGGTCCATGGCCTCTGGCTTGGAGTCTATCTCCATGCGAATACGCGACGCCGCCTCGTCAATCAAATCGATCGCCTTGTCGGGCAGCTGGCGATCGCTGATGTACCGATGCGAAAGCGTCGCGGCACCGACGATTGCCGGATCGGTAATCTCGACGCCGTGATGAACTTCGTAACGCTCCTTGAGGCCGCGCAAGATAGCGATCGTGTCCTCAACCGTGGGCTCTTCGACCAGGACTTTCTGAAAACGTCGTTCGAGTGCGGCATCTTTTTCGAGATGCAGCCGATATTCATCGAGCGTCGTCGCGCCGACGCAGTGGAGTTCGCCGCGCGCGAGTGCCGGTTTCAGCATATTGCCGGCGTCCATCGACCCTTCTGCCTTACCGGCACCTACAACGGTGTGTAGCTCGTCGACGAACAGGATAATCTGACCTTCCTGCTGGCCGAGCTCATTCAGCACGGCCTTCAGCCGCTCTTCAAACTCGCCGCGAAATTTCGCGCCCGCAATCAGCGATCCCATATCCAGCGAGAGAATTCGTTTCGACTTCAACCCTTCAGGGACTTCGCCGTTCACGATACGCTGGGCGAGACCTTCGATAATCGCGGTCTTTCCAACGCCGGGTTCACCGATCAGCACGGGATTGTTCTTCGTCCGCCGCTGCAGTACCTGAATCGTTCGGCGGATCTCGTCATCGCGGCCAATGACCGGGTCGAGCTTGCCCTGCTCGGCTCGCTGAGTGAGATCAACCGTATACTTGTCGAGCGCCTGGCGGTTGTCCTCGGCGTTTGGATCGTCGACCTGCGCGCCACCGCGTACATCTTCTATGGCTTTCTCGAGCGCGCCCTTAACCGCACCCGACGCCTTGAGCACGCGACCGAGATCGCCGCGATCGTCGAGGGCAGCGACAACGAAGAGTTCGCTCGATATATAGGCATCACCACGATCCTGGGCGAGTTTGTCCGTGACGTTGAGAAGATTCGAGAGTTCATTGGAGATATGCAGCTCGCCCGGCGTTCCGCCCGAAACCGTCGGCATCCGATCGAGCGCTTCGCCGAGTTTCGAGCGCAGCTGGTCCATATTTACGCCGGCCTTCGTCATGAGGCCGCGCACCGAGCTGCCGTCCTGCTCGAGCATCGAAATCATGAGGTGGACGGGCTCCACGAACTGATGCCCGCGGCCGACGGCGAGTGACTGAGCGTCGGCGAGGGCCAGCTGGAACTTACTGGTTAGTTTGTCTGAGCGCATACCTGTCCGTCCCGAAAAATCGTCAAACACAACATGGGGCTGGTACCACAAAATATCAACACCCAACCACCCTCTCAGCGGTTGCCGGAGTCCCAAGGGACCGGTCGACGTATCAGTTGATGGTCGGCCCCGGAGAGTCCGTCTCACTTAATCTCGCCTCGACGTCCGTGTCTCGGCTCGAATCGTGTCCTCGTCGCTCAACTGCCGTCCATGGCACGCTCCTCGTCTACGACGCTCGACGGAC
>JAHEKF010000084.1 GCA_024638465.1 Rhodospirillaceae bacterium
TCCGTCTCACTTAATCTCGGCTCGACGTCCGTGTCTCGCCTCGAATCGTGTCCTCGTCGCTCAACTGCCGTCCATGGCACGCTCCTCGTCTACGACGCTCGACGGACACTCCGGGCCCTCCCTCACCCGTTAGCGCAGTGGTCAACGTCGCGGTGGCCGAATCGTCGGCTCCGGTGTCTGTCACCGCCGTGCGCAACGCCGCGGTGACCGAGCGCGGGCGGGTGTGACAGTTCATCCGACCCGGCGCCTTTGGCACTGGTAGTCATTCGAGCGTGGTGGGTACGGCCGAGGGGAGGATGGACTGTCGCGACCGGCCCCTTGGGACTCCGCTCACCGGCATTTGGCTAGATCGGAGCTCTGTGGGGCCGACCATGACCGCTGACCGGCCCCTCGGGACGCCGTTTAAGCGTGACCTTCCGGTCGCGTCGCCGGGCGCTAGAGCGGGTTGCTGACCGTGCCGCTGACGATCGGTGCGAATGCCGTGAGGCGATCGATGTTGGTCGCGTCGCCCAGTGCATTGCCCGGGAAGTAGCCGGCCGAACCGAACAGGTTCTGCTCGTTGTGCAGTGCCATGTAGTTCATCAGTATCATTTCGACGAGCAAGTTGACGTTATTCGCACCCGGTGTTCCCGAGCGGTCGACCGAGCCATCAGCGGAGAACCGACCGATCTGCTGATGCTGCTCGATTGGCAGCCCGTCCAGTCCCGTGAACAGTTGCGGTCTGCCGTTCGGGTTGTAGACGAGAAAGAATGACGCAGCCGTTGAAGAGTTATCGCTCGTCCACTCACCCTTGCCACGTCCTGCCTGCGAGTCGTCGATTGTGCCGTTGGACGACAGCGAACCGTCACTGTAAACGTACATCATGAGCGGGATGCCGAGACCGCCGTTCGCGCGTGACGCGTACTCGAGGCAGGCGCCCATGCAGCGTCCGGCTCGCTCGTCCTTGATCTCGCCTTCCTGACGCATTCCGCCATGGTAATCGTAGCCACCCATCGTGACGCAGCCCGCACCGGCGAAGCCGTCGATCACCATCTTCATTACGGACGCCGTCTTGCGGAACTCGTCGCCGTCGCGGCTATTGTCGTTGAACTCGGCTGCTGTGAAGATCGAGTTCGGGCCGCCAACGATGTTCGGGTCCTGGGCGGGATCGAGCGCGCCGGGATCGGAGAATCGATCCGCAATGTCAGCGGCACTCAGATATCCGCAGCGCACCAGATCTTCGACGACTTCATCGCGCGTGAGTGGCGCATTATTGGGGTCCGTGAAGTTCAGTCCTGTCTCCACTCGAGCCATCTTCTGTTCGCTGAGCCGGTAGACCGATTCCATGACGGCAACCGCGTCATCCTCGGACAGGAGGTTCAGCAACTCGCCCGTGTCCACGAGTCCCGTTACATCGCTCGGTCGATCGATCTTGGTCGGGCGAAATTCAGGATTGATCAGGCTCACCGGCGCCATCGAATTGCCGCCCGACTCGGAGTTTCTGGAACCACACAGGGACAGTATCGAGCCGTCGGCGCCCGCACGCCGAATCCCGTACATCGGGTTGTGCGGGTTGTTGCCGGTGTCGTTATCGGATCTTGCCGGGATGATCGCACCATTGATGAAGTTGCCGAGTCCCGGTGTCCTGATCGAGCCGTACATCCCGCGCAGGAACGCGCTGTCACTGTGGAAAGCGAGTCCCATGCTGGTGTCCGTGTGATCGCCGTTGCTGGTGGCGGTCGGGGCCGCTTCGGGAGTGCCGGGCACCATGTCACCCGGCAGGCCCATCTTGCGGTATCCGGCAGTACTCAGAAGGTCGAGCTGGCCGCCGTCGCCGCCGACGAGGACATTCGATCCTGCCATGTTGGCGCCGCCTGCCAGGTCGAAACAGATGAACGGAATCTTGCCCGCACCGAAGACATTGATTCCGCAGGCTGCGCGCAGCGGATCGAGATCGTCGGCCAACTGAGCCCATGCGGCGCGTGGATTGGAGAACAGGCTAAGTATCCCGCCACCAAGTACCGTGGCAGAGCCTGCCATAAAACCCTGACCGATGAGCTCACGACGTGTCATAGGACGGCCGTGATTCTGATGCCTCTGCGGCGCGTCTGTTGCACGAAGTTTTCGTTTACTGCGAATTAGCATAGCCGTGTCCTTTACTGAACTAGCATGGCGGCGCTGCCCAGCAATGCGGAGCATGTTGCCTTGGCGATCGTTTGTGTTCGGGTTGCGTCTCCACCGCCATTCGCCAGTCCGGGTCGAATGCCGAACGGATCGCGAGCCGGCGGGATGCCATTGATGAGTTCCGACAGTTCCGTGTACGCGGCTGCTCGATCGGGTTGCGTTCCGATATCGTTTGCAACTGTGCCAAGCACGCGATCCAGCAGAGGGTTGATCAGCAGTCCCTCATCGGCCGGATAGGCGGCCGCCACGGTCGCTGTAAACGGGAATCCAGGGAACGTGTTGACCCTCAGCGTCGTATCGTTGATCAGTGCGTTGCAGTACTCGATCGCGAGCTGCGCGATCGCAACCTGATGCGATGACAGAAACGCTTCGATCGTGTCGACGGTCGGCAGCGATTGCCGGATCGTGTCGTAGGTCGTTTGTACGCCTGAGTCTTGCGGGCTCACGCCCGTGATAACCGCCATCGATGCATTGATCTCATCGAAAGTGCGCACGCCTATGTCCGAAATCGGCGGCAGGTCCTGCGGTACCGGAGGCGGCGGCGTGACCGGCGGGGGCCTCGAGAAAATGTTGCCGTCGAAGTTATCGAAGGTCAGGAAGAACTCGTCGGCGTCGGGCCCGTTCTCCAGCGGCAGCACCGCGCCGAGATCGGCGAGCGTCTGACCCGTAGCGGGGTCGTAACTAAGGCTCGAGACAGTCGCGTTCAGATTGGCGTAGGACTGGCCAACATCCATTTCCTGCCCATTCACGCCGACACGCAATCCCTGAACATCGATCCCGTTAGGCTGCGCCGCCGGATCGAGGCTGATATAGAACGGCGAGTCGAAGAGGTACGCATAGCTGTCGTACTGGCTTGCCTCGAAAACGACGTAGCTTTGCGGATCATTCGTAAGATGACCGACGCTGAACAGGAGGAAGAATTTCTCGCCGACACCGGCGTCGAAGTTCTGCTGAACCTGTGCCGATGTGAGCGTTCGATTGTGAATTGCAACCAGGCGAATCACGCCGGCCCAGGGGCTCTGGCTATCTACTTCGTTGCCGAGAACGAAAGCGAACGTGTCGTCCCACGGAGTCAGGTTGCCGCCCGGAACCGGGTCCAGATTTTGTACCAGCACGCCGTTGACGTAGATCTCCCGCCCCGTTATCGGATCGAAGTTCACGACGACATGCTGCAGGGTTGCCTGCAGAACCTCGGACGCGTCAGGAGTGGAAAGCTGCGGATCGCCGTTAGCGCTCGACCCCTCGACCGTGTTGAAGAAGTCATAGTTGTAGAGTGTCTGGCCGAGATTGAAATTTCTCGCCATCGGTCCACCCGAGTAACTGACGATCCGGCGATCTTCCTGAACCACGTTTGCTGGCGCGACCCATGCCTCAATGGCATATTCACCAGTCGCACGAATCAGGTCGTGAAGTTTCGCGCTCGCTGCGGTCGACGCCTGCGCTTTTCCATCGCTGAAATTCAGTCCCCATCCGCCGAACCAATCGACGTCGCCGCTTATCGTCAGATCCAGTGCGGGGTCGACGCCGCTGGTATCGAAAGCAATCGAACCGGTGCCGGTCTTGAACTCGAAATTCGCGATGACGTTCGCTTCGAAGCGATCGCCGCCTGCCGCGAGCGTTCCCTCGTAAAGCGTTAGTGCCTTACTGGTTACGAACAGCGGGTTTACGGGATCGATGGGGACTCCAATCGCGAAGTCGTCAATTGCGGACTCCATAACGGCAGCGTCCGCCTGACAGTCTGAAGACCAGCAGTTGTGAAATTCGTCGCGAAGCCTTAGGACAAAGCGCGAAGCCGCCGGATCGTTAAGATCGATTTTCGATTTCGCGGCTTCGTAAGCAATCGTAATCGCATCCGGTCCCGCGTTCTCAGCAAAGAACGGCGATTGCTGTAACGCTGTGTCGGTGGCATGACAGCCGGAACAGTATTGCGTGAGCACCGGATGCACTGTCGCGCCGAACAGCGATGGGTCCGTCGGGAAGTGTTTGCTGGCCCCCGGGTCTCTTATCGAAGTCGGCGCCTGCAGTTCGATGGTTCGGCCACCGCCACCCGCGAGGTCGCCGGCCCAGGCCGTAATCCATGTCGTAAGGATATCCGCGCAGACCGCGTCGTCCGAGACCCAGCAGTTGTGACCGCCGGCAACCTTCGTCACCATCTCCGAGTCGGATGGTGATTGCAGATTGGTAATGGGGAAGCCGGCCTCAGCGTAGGCAAGATTGACGTCATCGCTTCGCGCGAACATCGGAGCTTGTCCACCCTCGACGCTATGACATGCTCCGCAACGGTTGTTGTCGCGAATATTGTCCCAGAGGTTGATGCGAAAGGCCTGAACGTCCGCCGTCGCGGGAACAGGCCCCGTGTAATCCGGGACATCGAGTGCGCCGATAACGGCATTGATCTCGGTGTCTGCGCCACCGCCGGCACAACCGGCGAGCACTATCACGGCGATGGCCGGCAGGAATCGCGGGAGAACGAATCTGTCGGACGCTTCTCTCCGCACCGCCGCTCTCGAATGTCGGGTTGGTTCTTTCATCGTAGGGTTACCTCAGTTGCCCATGCAGTAGGCAGCCGAGTCTGCAAAGACCTGCCGCAAGCTGTAGGCGCCACCTGATTGAAAATTCGCGGTCATTTGGTCAACCGCGTTCCGGTCGTTGATGTCGACCGGATCTCTGAGGCAGACATTCTGGAAGACTTTCTCGACCTGGCATTGAGCGAATGCTGTCGTACCGGCGAGCTCCTGGCCCAGCGATTTCGCGCCTGATCCGGCACCCGGCAGCGTCGGGCTCCAGCCGATCGTGGCGTTCTGGCCCTGCCGCCAGTAGTTGGTCCATGAATCGTCGGGTGTCCGAAAGCCCTGATCGAAGGTCGTATCGTTATTGAAATACTTGGCGACGACACTTCCCTGGGAATAGAGGAGTCGACCCAGTACTTCGTCGTAGTTGTAGTAGGCAAAAGCCTGTGCCATCGGGTCCATTCCCGCGTGACAGCCAATGCAGTTATTGAGAAACAGACGACTATCGCCGCCGGGGCTTCTAGACACGTCCTGACGAATCTTGTCCGGCACTATGCTCGTGTCATGAACCTGCTCGAGATCCATGCACATGTGGTTCAGCATCGTAAAGCGAAACATCGCGCGGTTCGTTCCCGCGATGAAAAATGCCTCCGACGCGGCTCTCGTTGTCATCGCCCCCGCCGTCGCGGTTGTGGGTAGGCCGTAGGCCGTTGACTGCGCAGACGCGACGATGTCCGTTTGTGGATCGAATCCCGGCTGAAGCATTGCCTGCTCGAGCGCGACGTAGTGATCGTTACTGTCGCTGGCGGGCAAAGGTTGGCTGGCGTCGACATAGAGGAGGTCAGCCGACAGTATCTGATCGAATGGCACGTCATCTCGTACCATTCCGATTACGAGCATCGTGTAATCGTTGAGCGGTACGAATACAGAGTGGTCCCTGTTGGTCCACGGTGCCGCGAAGTTTTTCAGAGTTACCGTATAGAAGTGCTTGTTCGCCATCGCAGTATCTGCAGCCGCAGCAGGATCTCCCGCTTCGATGTCCGTTTCCATCGATACCAACGTCGCTTCCGTGGGAGGCACGCCGGCGAGGCGGTTGTGCATGCGGAAAGCTTGCTCGCGATGAAGAGGTCCCGCGATCGCGATCGACCCTGTTGTCAGAAAAATCACACTGGCGACAAACGCTCTTAAAGTGCGTTTGCGTCCGCGATTAGTGATTAACGCGATGATAGGTTGCGCTGTTTTCGCCACACCGATGTCCTGTTGGCCAAAAGAAGTTCGTCCGTGAGCGGCAAAGTACAGCACACAATTGTTTCGTCGTGCGTCTCCGCAGCTCTGTGAAGTCTGGAACTGAGAGATCGATCACACTTTTTCGCGCTTCAGCTCGCCAGGGGTTCTGTGATTGATCGATCGAATCCGGCAAGATGTTATTCCGCTTAACGGGACGCCCGACATTACGTCGAATCGCGCAGCTTCGTCCGATCAGGAAGGTCGTTCGTCGTTGTTTTTCCGGTAGTCGAAACGCAGGCCAGGATGGCCCCCGGCGTTCGGCCCCGGCCCGCTAGGTAATGGTGTTTAAGGATGAACGACAAGCGAGAATGGATTCGAGGCGCAGCCTTCGCGCCCTCAACTTGGCAAGATGCCCGTGCCCCGGGTATCGCGGTTGCGGTCTTCAGTCTGGTTATCGCCGGGTGCGGTGGTAACGACGGCAGCATCGGCGTCGGCGGCGGCCAGGATCCCGATCCGGTTGCGCTGGACTTTCCTATTGCTTACACGAAGGGCCCTCTGCTCGACGATCAGATGCAGCTCTTTTCCAATACTGACGTACGCGAAGTCACGCGTTTCAATGTCGGTACAGACCTTTATATGCGCGATCGCGCTTCGCCGACTGCTGTGGAGCGGAATGTTACGGAGTCGGTCACGCAGGAGCTCGGCGACGTTATGGGGCCCGAGATCTCGGTCGACGGCAGCAAGATACTGTTCGCCATGCGCGGCCCCTTCGATCCCAATCTCAACGACGAAGATCAGCCAACCTGGAACATCTGGGAATACGACATTCCTGGCGATACGCTGACGCGGCTGATCCCGTCCGATATCACGGCCGAGGCTGGCCATGATCTCGCGCCACACTATCTTGCGGATGGCCGGGTTGTTTTCTCTTCCACGAGACAGCGCCAGTCCAAAGCCGTTCTGCTGAATGAGAACAAGCCTCAATTCGAGGCGCAGGACGAGAATCGGAACGAGCCCGCCTTCCTGTTGCATGTCATGGATATCGACGGCAGCAACATGCATCAAGTGTCTTTCAATCAGAGCCACGATCTCGATCCCACATTGCTCGACGATGGGCGGGTCATGTTCAGTCGCTGGGACAACGCTCCGGGCGTCAACGGCATACATCTCTATACGATGAACCCGGACGGGACCGATCTGCACTTGCTCTACGGTGCCGAAAGTCATCAGTCGGGTACCAACGGGACCGAAGCCCAGTTTCTGAATGCGCGCGAATCCGACGATGGTCGCATCATGGCGATCGTCAGGCCGTTCGATCATCCCGAACTCGGAGGTGCGATCGACTACATCGAAGCGCAGAGTTTCACAGAGAATTTTCAGCCAACGGCGCCGAACGTCGGGTTGACAGGACCAGCCCAGACGGCCGCCACGACGGGCAACGTTCGAACCGACCTGGCGCCGTCGCCTGGTGGCCGCTACCGTTCCGCGTTTCCGCTCTGGGACGGCACGGATCGGGTGCTCGTTACCTGGGCGATATGCCGGGTCGATGACAACGGCGTGATATTTCCCTGCGACGCACAACGGCTTGCGGATCCGAACGTCCAGCTCGCTCAGCCGTTGTATGGCGTATGGATGTATAACCCGCTGGATCAAACCCAGCTGCCAATCGTGATTGGCGAAGAGGGCGTACTGATCGGCGACGTCGTGGCGGCGCAGCCACGTCGAACACCGCAGGTGATCAACGACGGTATTGCCGGAGTCGATCTCGATGCCGATCTCGTCAACGAAGGCGTCGGAATTCTCAATATCCGCAGTGTTTACGACATCGATGGCATCGATACCGCTAATCCGGATATCGAGACGGTTGCAGATCCTGCCGCGACGACGGCCGCTGAAAGACCGGCGCGCTTCCTGCGTGTCGTGAAACCCGTGTCCATGCCCGACGACGATGTGCTGGATTTCGACAACTCCGCGTTCGGCCGCAGTGCGGCCCAGGGAATGCGAGAGATTCTTGCCTACGCACCGATCGAACCGGATGGTTCCGTCAGGGTGAAAGTTCCGGCGAATGTCGCTTTCGGGATCAGCGTCCTCGATGAAAGCGGGCGGCGGATCTCACCGCGGCATCAGAACTGGCTGCAGGTCCTGCCTGGCGAAGTACTGGCTTGTAACGGCTGCCACAATCCCGCATCGGGGATGTCGCATGGCCGCGCCGACAGCTTCGATCCAGCCTACGCCGGCGCACAGACGACGGGTGTGCCTTTCCCGAACACGGACTCGGCGCTATTCGCCGACTTCGGTGAGACCATGGCAGAGGCCAGGACAAGAATCAGCTGCACGACCGACTGTGCGGCGCTCGAGCCGAGTGTCGATCTCGATTACGTAGACGTCTGGACGGATGCAGCCGCGGCTGGCAGGGCGCCGGACGCGCCATTCACCTATGCCTATCTCGACCTCGCTACGGCGCCACCGACTTCTCCGGCCTGCCTGTCTGCGTGGACGAGCGCCTGTCGGATCATCATAAACTACGAGCAACACATTCATCCGCTATGGAGTACGCCGAGATCGATACCGGATCCGGCCGATCCGTTGGCAACGATCGATGTGACCTGTACGACCGGTGGTTGCCATACGCCGATGGATGCGATGGCGATGTTGCAGGTACCGGCCGCGGATCTCGACCTCACCGATGGACCATCCGAAGACAACGCGGATCATTTCAATAGTTATCGCGAGCTGCTGTTCCCGGATAACGCACAATTCGTCGATAACGGAACATTGCGCGACATCGATCTCGGGCCCGATATTAATGGCAATCCGGTA
>JAHEKF010000036.1:0-14678 GCA_024638465.1 Rhodospirillaceae bacterium
TATTGAAGACCTCAAGCGCAAGGACTTCATCGCCATCTCGGAGTACCCGATCGGAAGCATTCGCTCGGCAGGGTTTCCCGACGAGGTAGCTGCGCGATTTGCAACGGCCAAGCCGCTTATGAAGTTCCTCTGCGGAGCGCTGGACCTGAAATTTTAGAGCGTGCCTGTAACGCGGCTGCCCGTACCGCGAAACGCTGACATTCAGGATTCGAGCTGCTTCAGCGCCTCGATGATCTCGCCATCATCGGGAAATCGACGCTCGCGCGCCTTCGAGAAAACGACCTGGCCGTTGGCGATGACGTCGAAAACGCCGGCTACGCCTTTCTCCAGAGTCGGCTCGACTCCAAACTCCTCCGAGATGCGGGCCGCCAGACCGGAAGCCATCGGAAGATAGTTTCAGGGTACGCAGTATTTGATCGAGACTTCCAGCAACTCTTTACTCCGCTTCGAATCCCGCGGCCTTGTGCGCGCCGTCGCAAAACGGCTTGTTTCCGGAATGGCCGCAACGGCAGAGCGCCGTGCGAGTTCCTTGCCACGCAACTCGCCCGCTACCCGTAATAATCGTCAGATTTCCGGACAGCAGCAGCGGGCCGTTCGGAGCACGGCGAATGGTCAGGGTACCGCCCTCCTCAGCCAATGACTCGCCCGCCTCGCCGACGGCGCCGTGATCGACGAAACCGGCGTCGTCATGACTATTGTCACAGAACGGCTTGTTGTTCGAGTGCCCGCAGCGGCATAGCGATGCGCGGAACCCGGTACCCGAAAAATCATCCGGTACATCCTGAATATCGAGATCTCCGCGAACATGGAGCGGGCCGTTATTCGTAACGACGACGGTGTTCTTGTCGTCCGCCGTTTCTTCTACGCTGCCGTCTTTTATCGCGAACGTGAGCGCACCGGAGGGACAACGCTTCACGACTTCGACGATCTCTTCGACATCGACCTGGTCCGGCTGGCACCAGGGCTTACGCCCGCCGACGAACAGCTCCCCGCTGGCCCGACCGCATTCCTGAATATGAATACAGAGGCGGCCGTCCCAGGAGACATCCGCGTCCTTGCCTTCGTACCTGAAGGTTTTCTCGTCACTCATCGACTATTCGCCAGCGAAGCTGTAGCAGGGATAATGCCGTGCGCCGATCATCATTCCAAGCGCGCGGCTCCGAAGGGTCAGATCTGCAGCGCCCTGACCGCGAGTCCGGCGAGGGCCGCACCGATAACAGGGCCCGCAACCGGTATGGCCGCGTAGTTCCACCCGGAATCGCCTTTTCCGGAGATCGGCAGCAGCGCGTGAACGATTCGCGGTCCGAGATCTCTCGCGGGGTTTATCGCGTAACCCGTCGTACCGCCTATGCCCAATCCGATACACCAGACCAGAAGCCCGACGAGAAACGGACCGACGCCGGGCGGTGGACCGCCGGGCGACAGATTGTCGGAGAAGATCGCGGCGGCAACGAGCATGAGCATGAACGTCCCGATGATCTCGCTGATCATATTCGCCGGCACGTTGTAGACAGCGGGCGAAGTGCAGAAACATGCGCGCTTGCCGGCAGGGTCGTCCGTGCGCTCCCAGTGCGGATAGTAATGCACCCACACCAACAAGGCGCCGAGCATGGCGCCCAGCATTTGCCCCGCGATATAGACCCCGACCTGTGCCCACTCGCCGGTCGCCGTGGCAACCCCGATAGTCACGGCCGGATTGATGTGGGCGTTACTGCCGACGACAAGCGCAACGGTCACGCCGAAGATGACAGCAAGACCCCAGCCGGTCGTGATAACGATCCAGCCTGAGCCATGCGCGTAGGTGTCTTTGAGTATGACGCCGGCGTTGACGGAATTGCCAAGCAGGATCAGCGTCATCGTTCCCAGCAACTCCCCCATGAACGCAGCCGACATCAGCCTCTCCCGCTATTCCGATTCAGGGGACGCGAGGGACCCACTATTCGTCGATCCAGTCGAACGAGCGCTTCACGGCTTTCCGCCACGACCGATAGAGCGCTTCTCGGGTCGAGTCTTCCATCGCAGGAGACCAACGTTTGTCTACCGCCCAGTTATTGCGGATTTCGTCCGTTCCCGACCAGAAATCGACAGCCAGTCCTGCAGCGTAAGCGGCGCCCAGAGCCGTCGTTTCCGTGACCTGCGGACGGACGACAGGGACATCGAGGATGTCCGACTGGAATTGCATCAGCAACTCGTTGGCCACCATCCCTCCGTCTGCCCGCAATTCGCGGATCGCAATCCTGGAGTCCTGTTCCATCGCTTCGAGCACTTCGCGGGTCTGAAACGCGGTTGCTTCCAGAGCCGCGCGGGCGATGTGGCTACGATTCGCGTATCGAGTCAATCCGGCGATGACGCCGCGAGCCGACTCTTTCCAGTGCGGCGCGTAGAGTCCGGAGAAGGCCGGAACGAAATAGACATCCCCGTTATCTTCCGCCTCCCGCGCCAGCGCTTCGACTTCGGAACTACTGGAAATCAGGCGCAGATTGTCGCGCAGCCATTGCACGAGCGCGCCGGCAATCGCGACGGACCCTTCCAGCGCATAGTGTGCATTGTCGGATCCGAATTGATACGCGACGGTCGTAAGCAACCCCGCCGTAGACGGAATCGGCTTTTCGCCCGTGTTCATGAGCATGAAGCAGCCCGTTCCATAAGTGTTCTTCGCTTCGCCGGGTTCCAGGCATGCCTGACCGACGAGTGCGGCCTGCTGATCGCCGAGAATCCCCGCGACCGGCGTGCCTTCAAGGGAAGCAATCGCCGCGTTACCGTACACCTCACTCGACGGCACTATCTTCGGCAGCACGGCCCGCGGGACGTTGAATTCGGCGAGCAGTGCGTCGTCCCAGTCCAGCGTTGCCAGATTCATGAGCTGCGTTCGGCTCGCATTCGTTACATCGGTAACGTGCAACCCGCCGTTGGTTCCACCAGTGAGGTTCCAAAGCACCCAGGAATCCATCGTACCGAAGACCGCGTCACCCGCATTTGCCTTTTCGCGAGCACCGGGAACGTTGTCGAGCAACCACTGCAGCTTCAGGCCACTGAAATAACTGGCGAGCGGCAGGCCCGTCTGGGCGCGGAAGCGGTCCTGGCCGCCGTCCCGCTCGTAGGCGGCTACGAGCTCGTTGACGCGCGTGTCCTGCCAGACGAGCGCATTGTGCAGCGGCTCGCCGGTATGCCGATCCCAGAGAACCGTCGTCTCACGCTGATTCGTTATTCCGATCGCCGCAACGTCCTGACGGCCGATCCTCGCGCGCGCGAGCGCCTCACTAATGACTTCGTCGGTGTTGCGCCAGATCTCCGCCGCATCATGTTCGACCCAGCCCGGCTGCGCGTAGATCTGCTCATGTTCTTTCTGCCCGATCGAGACGATGTCGCCCTCGTGGCCGAACAAGATGAAGCGGGAGCTCGTCGTGCCTTGATCGATCGCGCCGATGAGTTGAGTCATTGGGAAAGTTCTTATTGATTCCTGACAAGAATCATACAGGCTAAGCTACGTTGAGCAACGACGCGGATTGCTTCGCTTCAGTTTGAACAATCGCGCAGTTGAACGCGCGCTTGACCGAGCGCGACCCGATAGTCATCGATCACGATTGCGGCTTCGGTAGACAGCGACTGGTTATCACGCGATGCAATCCGGATGATCGCCGTAATCCGCGGGTTGGCCGGGCTGAAACTGCGTATCGAGGAGCACCAATCGGGAAACGTACAAGCCGGTTTCGTAGCTGGCAAAATCTCGAGGTACGTCGTCGATGCGCACGATTCCGGGGAAGCGATGGCTGATCCAGCGTATCCACCAACCCATGCTGCCGCCGGGAAGACTGCGGTAGGTTCTGTCGATCTCCACAACCTGAAACTGCTGCGGGCCGCCCACAGAACTCGCCGACGTTGCGAACAGGATCTTGACGATATCGCGACCGGGCACATCGAGTTCCAGAGTGAATTCAGTCGAGCGGCACGCAGTGCTCACCTGGCTCAGAAGCTGAACCTGCTCGTCAATATCGTCGTCGCCTAGCTCCGCGAGGCGAGCATACTGCTCGTCCGTCAGCCCGACATAGGGATTTTGCGCGGAAATCGTCAGCTGCTCGCGGCCTTCGAGCACCTCGTCCCAATTGAGATCGGACAGCGAAGCGAGTGTGTCGCGCAGGCAAACTTCGGAATCGCAGTAGTCGGACACGTCGATCTGCCAGTTCGCGTCACCGCTGTTGATGCAGATCACCGCACCGCAACTGCCGACTTGCGGCTGCGCCACGGCAGCTGACGCCGGTATCGCCACGGCGATCACCGCGACGACCGGTAATAATCGACTGCCAGTCAGGATAAAGCCCTCATTCGCCACGACTCAGTCGGTTTCGGGCGACGAAGACAAAGCCGCTGCCTACATGGCCGCGCCGTTGATCATGAGGTGCGTGAATACGCTGGCAGCGTACCCGACAACGACCGCCCAGCTCCATTTCAGATGATTGAAGAACGTGTAGATCCCCCGCGCCTGGCCCATGACCGCGACCCCCGCAGCCGAGCCAACTGCCAGCATCGATCCTCCGACGCCGGCAGTCAAGGTAATTAGCTGCCACTGCCCGAGACTCATCTCGGGATTCATCTCCAGGACAGCGAACATTACCGGGATATTGTCGAAAAGCGCGGAAGCAAATCCGACGAGGATATTCGAAGTCGTGGGCCCGAGGTTGCCATACATCAGGTTCGAGCCCGCGGCGAGGTAGCCGAATGCTCCGAGCCCGGCAACGCATAACATGATGCCGTAGAAGAACAGGAGCGTATCCCACTCTGCTCGCTGCAGATTACGATAGATATCGTACTGTGCATCGCTGGACGCCGGTGCCTTCTCCGGATCGCCGTGCAGCGACAGCGCATCATCGGTCAGGTCGCGTTCGGACGACAAAGAGAAACGCCCGCCATGGGTTTGCAGGTAGTACCCGTATAACTTGAGAACTCCGAGTCCCGTCATCATGCCGATGACAGGCGGTAGATGAAAGAATGTGTGACTCGAGACAGCCAAAACAACTGTCATTATAAAAAGTCCCACTACGATCCACGCGCCCTCTCGCACGGTGGCTTGCTCTTCGATGACAGGCGGGCTCCCGGACGGAATCACGAAGCTGAGGAGTCCCGCTGTTACAACCCAGTTGACGATCGACGGGACGACAAGCGGGAAGAATTCGTGAAATTCGACCAACCCGGCCTGCCAGACCATCAGCGTCGTAATGTCGCCGAACGGGCTGAACGCGCCTCCAGCGTTCGCAGCGACGACAACGTTGATGCACCCCACGACGACAAACCGCTGGTTGCCCTGACCCATCGCCATCACGACCGTTGCCATGAGGAGAGCAGTCGTAAGATTATCCGCGACAGGAGACATGACGAATGCCAAAGCACCTGTCACCCAGAATAGCTGGCGGAATGAGAATCCGTGCGCAAGAAGACGCGCGCGCAGTACGTCGAATACGCCGCGCTCGTCCATCGTATTGATGTAGGTCATGGCTGCAAGCAGGAACAGGAAAAGTTCGACGAATTCGAGCAGGCCGTGCCGGACCAATTCCTCGACCAGCTCGACCTGTCCCGCCTGCGAATAGGCCAGCGACACGAAAAACCAGATGATTCCGGCCGCGACCATGACGGGTTTGGATTTTCGAAGATGAATGGTTTCTTCGCAGATCACCAATGCGTAGGCGAGAATGAAGACAATCAGGGACGTCACCGCACCCCAGTGCGACATCAGATCGATCGTCTCCGACTCAGCCTGCGCGAAGACCGGGGAGAAGAACAGCGTCAAGCATGCCAGCGGCATCCCATACTTGAGTAACCAGGTCTTCATAAGAATCCTCATGCGAAGCTTTGCTCCCAGCAGGGAGCACGCGGTCATGATGCCGCTACTTCAGCTCGAACTCGACTAATTCGATCACAGTTGCACCGGTGTTCTTGATCACCCGGGTTTGCCCCTGGCTCTGCCACATGAAATCACCGTGTGACGGCGCCATACCCCTGTCCGGCGCTCCGGGCACGATCTCGTCCAGCACGCCGCCGCGAACATAGACCCTGAGTCCGGGCGCGGTTTGCGTAATCCGGCCGGTTTCCTGTCCGGGCTCCAGCGTCACGCGCCAGGCCCTGATGCGATCGTTGTCCATTATCTCGGTAAAACCGGCGGTACCCGATCGGTCCGACGGCTCGAATCCTGACGGCTCGTCGTCTTTAAGAATGAAGGAGACGGTGCGAAAGGACGTGGGCCCGACATTCGAGGCCTTGTGCGTACGCCGCCCCTGCGTGGTGATACTCGTGAACGACACACGGCCGGGATGCGGATTTCCCGCGGACGGCTCGCTTACGTCATCCGATCCGTAGACCTGATCCGTTCGTATCGCCGGCGCAAGATTAACCGAGACTGAGTCCGCGTAATGAGTGTGATAGCCCGTATCGCGACCGGGTGGAATCGTTATTTTCATGACGATAACGTGATCGTTGGAAAATATCGGCACATGAAACGGCGCCTGGTCCATAAGTACCGGATCGTGCATCTGCTGAGCGAACGCCTCCTGCGCGGCAACGCACCCGAATACGAACGACAGTAGAAAACCTGAATACTTCATGAAGCTCCTCCCCAATCTGCGGCAGATCGCCAAAAAATTCGAAAGTATCATTGTTGTCAGACAAATGGATTTCGCAGTCCGAAATCCAGCAGCGCTTGCGGTAACAGCGAAGATCAACGGTACCGCTAGTTTAACCCTTAACTCGCGACGGCTCGCGAACGGCAGCGAGACTGGTTTCCGCTCGCGGCCGGATACAGATGGTTCGTGTACTCTGAGCGTAATCTCATCTGCTATCTGGCCGACGCGAACAGAGTCCCGGCCCGGTAAAACAGCCCGTAATGTCGCAACGCAATCTGAAATTCCTGTTTCTGAACATCGGCCATCTGCTGGACCACTATCCGGTGTTGATTTTCGCAACGGCGGCTGCGGTTCGACTTACCACGGAGTGGGATATCAGCTACGCCGGACTGATCCCCTATGCGACGCCGGGCCTCGTCGCGTTCGCCGTAGGTTCGATTCCAGCCGGCTGGTTGGCCGACCGCTGGAGTCGCGACGGAATGATAGTTGTTTTCCTGCTCGGAATTGGAGTTAGCTCTCTTCTCGCCGGATTCGCGAACTCCCCGCTTCAGATCGGCGCCGCTCTGACGCTCGTCGGGATGTCTGCAGCCATTTAACACCCCGTTGGGCTCGCAATAGTCGCACTCGGTATCTTCTTCGCTGCGTTGCTGTTGCCGGCGTCAAGCCAGGCGCTGCGCAGTTCGGAGAACCTCTAACCCCAGCTAAGGTCGTTCTGGCTGAACGGCAGGTCGCGAAGGCGTTTTCCGGTGATCTGAAAGATCGCATCTCCGATTCCCGACTGTACGGAGGTAGCCCGATCGTGGCCCATACCTCTCATCCAGTGCTCCGTCTCGAAGAACTGGATGTTGATCTCCGGTGGGTCTTCAGCAAGCCTCGATACCGAGAACCGATGGAAATTGTTCTCTACGATCCGCCCGCCGAGTACCGTGTTCGCCTGGTGCATGGCATCGTTGTAGAACCAGACGATCTGGCCCTCGATCTGTTTTTTGACGGAGAGCGGATTGATCAGGCTAAATCCCTGATCGAGCGCGACATCGACGCGCTCGAGTCGCAGCACCCCTTCACGGCTTATCGAGACGGTATGAATCATCGCGCTGATCGTCGCTGTCCCGCGGGCTTCGGCACCCTTCTCCTCCAGCGCGATCGCTCTTGCCGTTCCCTGCGGTAGCGGTGATCCCCAGTCGGCCATCTCGGCGACCAGGTCCAGCGCTTTGATCATATCGTCCCGGTGCGGCAGATCTGTGCGCGCGATCAACTCGCGCCGATAGAGATAGGGATCTTTGCCTGCGGCATGCGCCAGTTCGTTCATGAAACTTTCACGATAGAACTCATGCGCGGCCTGACCGACCCCGCGTCGCGTCCCACAGGGAATGTGGAAATCGGCCGTATGATTCGAGAATCGATAATTTGGCGTGAAGTAGCGGGAAGCGACGTCGAACGAAGAGGTCGGACCGAAGCCGTCTTCCTGCATCGCCGTTCGCACTTCGAGCCCGACGGGCCAGCCTTCGGCGTCGAGTCCCGCGCGCAGCCTCGCAACGCCCATAGCTCGATAGGTCGTACCGATGAAATCTTCTTCGCGCGTCCACAACAGATGAATCGGCGTGCCACGATTGGCATTCGCGATCATGAGCGCCTGCTCCGCCTGCGGGCCGTTGCCGTTGCGGCCAAAGCCGCCCCCCAGGTGGCAGAGGTGGATAAAGACGTCCTGTTCCGCCAGTCCGGTTATCCGAGATGCGCTACGCCGCGTCTCTTGCGGACTCTGGTCACCGATCCAGATATCGACTCGTTCATCCGTAACCAGCACAGTGGCGTTGCCCGGCTCCATTCGGGCACGCGGCAGATAGGGTGTCGAATAAGTCGCTTCCACGACGCGGTTCGCGCCGGCAATAGCGCTATCGACATCGCCCTCGTCCACCCGCACGCGGCCCGGCTGACTCAGCGCCGAGAGCAGCGTGCCATGCATGCCCGCCGTATTGAGCGCCGCACGATCCCCGGGGATATCCCACGCGATGGGAAGGTCGTCCAACGCTGTCTTGGCCTGGTACCAGGTGTCTGCGACGACTGCGACCGCACCGCTGAATTCCCGGCCGCGAAGCAACGACGGATCGGGAATCGGCAGATGATGAGCAGAACGCACGCCGGGCCGATCCCGAATGGCGTCGAAGTCGAAACTCTCGACGTCGCCGCCGTACACCGGGCAGGCTCTTACGGCCGCCCACTTCATGCCGGGCATTCGCACGTCGATGCCATAAACGGCCGCGCCCGTCACTTTCGCCGGCACGTCGAGATTCTTCTGCTCGCGGCCCATCAGCGTCCATTCTCCGGGCGGCTTGATCCTGATCGCGTCCGGATCTGGATGCGGCGTCTCGGCAGCGAGATGGGCGACCGCACCATAGGTAGTCGTGCGGTCGCTTCCGCGATGCGAAATAACGCTGTCTTTCGCACTCAACTCAGTCGCGGGGACATCCCACTCCGCAGCAGCCGCAAGCAGCAGGCGCTCGCGCGCCTCCGCGCCGGCCAGCTGCAGATAGTAGCGGCCATCGCGTACGGACGATGCTTCGTTGGTGCGCATCCTCCGGTAAAGACTGTCCGGAATACCGCGCACGGGTTCGCGATCTCGAAACAGCGGCTCGCCACCCCCGGCAGGGTCGTAAGCGCCTTCGCCCATGACATTAAGCGTCCATTCCGGCGCCGACTCGCGCGCATCACGATTCGCCGACGCATACTGCGGTCGCACCTTGTTCCAGTCACACTGCAGTTCCTCGCACACCATCATGGCATTCGACGTCCAGACTCCCTGACCGAGTTCGGTTTGAGCAATGCGGACTGTCACTGTGTCGTCGGGCTCGATCACTATCCATGCATTGACTTCAGGTGTTCCGGTCTCTTCATACCAGGGCGCGCCGGCAACGATGGCGGCTTGCGCAGATTTCGACGGTAGCCAGAAACCGAGAACGAAAGCGCCGCCGGCTGCCGCGCTTGCCGCCAGAAATTCGCGGCGATCCAGATCGCCGGCGCCATTTCGGCGCGTTCGAGATGACGAATGACTCATCGCCTCAAGCCCCCTGACCCTTCAGCAGCTCAGCAGCCCGATGTACAGCCTTGCGGACCCGATGGTAAGTGCTGCAACGGCAGATGTTGGTGATGCCTGCATCGATATCCGCATCGGTCGGATCGGGGTTCTTATCGAGCAGCGCCATAGCGCTCATGATCATTCCGGACTGGCAATATCCGCATTGCGGCACGTCGAATTCTTTCCATGCGAGCTGGACAGGATGACTGCCATCGGCGGACAGCCCTTCGATGGTCGTGATCGATCTGCCGACTGCTGCCGACGCCGGAAAGCTACAGGAGCGAATCGGCTGCCCGTCGACATGGACGGTGCAGGCGCCGCATTGGGCGATACCGCAGCTGAATTTCGTTCCCGTTAACCCGACCTGATCACGGATTACCCAGAGTAGCGGCGTTTGCGGATCAGCATCTACGCTAAACGAGGTTCCATTAACTTCCAGATCGAATGCCACCCAACCCTCCGAACACACAATCGCCGTTGAGCGCAGGATTATCGCACTTTTCTTGTTGAGCCTGTTTTGCGGCGCCATTACATTCGATTCACACGCGCTGCTGGAGATCTCGAAACGGCTAAACTATGGCGGCCACGAACCAAGCTGACACACGCCGGTGATGAAATGACAACAACGCGACATAGCTACCGATCCTTTCTTATGGCGCTCGCCTTATCGATGACGGCCGCGATCCCCGTGATCGCATCGGCCGATTCGTTCGCAATTATCGGTACGGGCAGCGTCGGATCCGCTTTGGGAAAGCGGTTTACGCAGCTCGGTCACGATGTCGTCTATGGGTCACGAGATCCATCTCGGGCCTCAGTTCGGAGACTGGTAGAAGAAACCGGCGGCGGCGCGCGCGCCACCACCCTCGCCGACGCTGTCATCGATGCCGATATTGTCGTTCTGGCCGTACCCTGGGATGCGGTCGGACCGGTCGTCGCCGAGCTCGGCGATCTATCGGGAAAGATCGTGATCGATCCCACGAATCCACGGGTAGTCGCGGCTGATGGTCTCTATGATTCGCCGCTGGCGACGTCGAACGCGGCCATGGTGCAAGCCTGGGCGCCGGATGCATATGTGGTGAAGGCCCTGACGCTGGTTCCAGCCGAGCATATGCTCGACCCGACCTACATGGATTTCGACTTTATTCTCCCCATCGCGGGCGACGATGAGAACGCGAAAGCCCGGGTTACCGAGCTGCTGTCGTCGATGGGCATCGAGGTAGTGGACTTCGGCAAAGCTCGCCACGCACATATCATCGAGTGGTTGTACTCGGCCTCCTGGAACATGCGCATCCAGGGCTACCCGCTTCGAATCACTTTCGAAGAGTCACCCCCACCCAGATAGCGTCACTACCGCGCTTGCGACCGCGAAGCGTAATACGCGATGACACGGGGATCGCTTTCCGTACGTTCTCGATGGCCGATGAGCTCGGGCGCCTGGTCGTTTACCAGGCTTGTCGGGATATGGTCGAGCATTCCGGAGCCAAGCCAGCGCTCCAAGCCAGCCACCTTCAGGTCGGCCACCGTCAAGCTGTTGTCGGAGAAGAATTCGCCGCCCCCGCGGGCCAGAAGTTCGTTTAGTCCCTTAAGGAATACCGGCAGCCATCCGTCTGTGAGTTTTTCGCGAGCAACTCGGAGTTCATCGCCTTCGAGGCCGAATGTCCCGACCAGAGCGTGGCTGACATCCTCGACCGCGCCAAGCGCTTCGTCGCAGTAGAGCGCCTGGAGATCGTCCTCGGGATACATGCCCGCCATCTTGCCGACGAAGCGACTTAGCCCGTTGGATTGCGTTACGGCAGCACCATCGATCTCGAGTACGGGCACGCATTTGAAACGGAGGCTCTCCCGCATCTCCTGGAACTCAGCGAAAGCGATTCGATTGTCTTCGAAATCGATACCGGCCGCATGAAAAGCGATTCGTATCGGCTCAGCGCGGCCGCCATCTACGTCGAAATAGGTCAGTCTGTAGGTAGTCATCGATTAAAAATCTCCCGTTCAGGTGAGGCAACACGGAATAAGGCTACGCCACTTGCCCGCACCGTTTAGGTATCGAGGGTCGATAGATTGCTGTCATCGCGAACTAGTTCGCGCCATATCTGGTATAGGCACCTACGGCAATGGGTATCGACGCCGGCCCTTCGGCAACGAAAATTGTCCCGTCAGCGTCGACGGCGATCCCCTCGCCAGCCGTAGACTGGTAGCCACGGGTTTCGGTGGGATAGCCCGGAACGAAGGCGGTGATACGGTCCTCGTTCAGCGGACCTATGCGGACACCCGCAATCCAGTTTATGTGGTTGAACGGGTTGGACTCGGAGTCAATCGCATAGACCTGATTGTTCTCCGTTATGAAAATTCCGCTGATCCGTCCATAGCTATAGCGAGAATCCAGATAGTTTCCCTCCAGGTCGAAGATCTCGAGGCGATGGTTTCCGCGATCTGCGACCCACAGGCGGTTTTGCGAGTCGATCACGAGCGCATGGGGTGTACGAAATTCGCCATGTGCGGTACCTAACCGACCCCATTGCATGATGAAGCTGCCATCGGCCGCAAACTTCATTATGCGACCGGTCTGGCCAGACTGCCGACCCTCTTCCACGGCAGCGGCGGTCGTCATGCCCTGGCCATTGTGGCCATCCGAGACGAAGATACTGCCATCTGCCGCTACGACAACGTCATTCGGCTGGTTGAAGTGGGCGCCGTCGTTGCCCGCTTGTCCCGCGACGCCAAGGCTCATCAGGAGTTCGCCGTCGGGACTGAATTTATGAACTTGCTGGCCCTTGGTGCCGCTGGCGTTAGTCGCAAAATCCGTTACCCAGACGTTTCCATCGAAATCCACATGGATTCCATGGGGAGTCGTGAAAACGCCGGCACCGAAGTTGGCGAGCACTTCCCCGGTGTAGCGATCGAACTTGAAGATAGGATCGACAGAATTGGTGTCACAGTTGATGCCACCGCCGGCAGCACCGCCGCCACCGCCGGCCCCGCAGCGCTCGTAAGCCCAGATGTGCCCATCGGTCGGATCGATGTCGATCCCGGCCGTGTGCCCCCAGGTACGGCCGGCGGGCAGTTCGCCCCATTGATTCGTGACGACCGGATTCGGGTTGGGGTAGCCGTCGCCGGTGATGATGTTTCCACCCATTGAGCTGCAACCCGCGAGAACAACGAATGCCACCGGCGCGGCAACACTAATTCGATTTATTGACATGCAATTTCTCCATTGTCAGTAGACTCGTGCGCCCGGAAACGGCCGTCAGGTGCTCTCGGCTCGTTCGGCACACTCGATGCAAAATAACGCGGTAGGGTCGAATTCTAAGCGTTTCCGAGGAATCGGATCATCGCAGGATCGGCACCGACCATAGTCGCCGCTCTCGACGCGTCTCAGCGCGCCGGCGATTCTTTGTAGCAGTATTTCGCTTCTCCGACCCGATTCCTTTGCCATCGCCTGCGCCTGAAGTGCGTCCATGCGTGACAGGCGGCCCACGCGAGTCTGATCCAGTTCGACGATGCGTGACGACTCGTCATTGGTCGCGGCAACAGCTTCGAGATCCGAACGAAGCTTGAGCAGTCTCTCGCGAATGTCAGCGAGATCGAGATCAACCATACTATTGCGCCTGTTCGGGCGATACCGGCGTCAACCCGGTGAAGATGAGCCGCTCATAACCAACACCCGTCGCGGCAATATAGAGATTACCCTGCGAGTCGGTTTGAATGTGGTGCCCGGTTCCGACGTTCGTCTCGATAGTCGTCAGCTCGCTGAGACTCCGGCGATCGAAGACCATGATCCCGGTCCCGCCACCGACGTAGAGAAACTGCTGCTCGGGGTCGGGAGACAATGCAATATTGCGAGCGAAAGGAGCGTCACGTCGCAGAATCTGGTCAATATATCGACCGTCGACAGTGAACACCTGAACGCGCCTGTTCTCTCGATCCGCTACATAGACCATTCCATCGCCCGATACGCGGATGGCATGGACGATGCTGAACTGCTGCGGACCGGGGCCATCCGGCACCGATTCGAGAAAAACATACGGGCACTGGTCATCATCCTCCGGTTCGTTACCGAACGCGCCCCACATACGTTTGAAGGATCCGCTGTCAGCATCGAAGACGGCCACGCGGTGGTTGCCGTAGCCGTCGGCGACGAAGAGTTCGTTCGTCGGCGGATGAACGACCGCATCTGCAGGCTCGTGAAGGTTCGCCGTGTCGGCGTTTCCGCGACTCGCGTTGCTCCGCCCGACCTGCATGACGAACTCGCCGTCGAGGGTGAACTTCAGCAATTGATCGTCGGCGACCCGCGCGAGACCCGGCTCGTTGCCTGTCGGACAGTTATTGCCACCAAGCCAGACAAATCCCTGATGGTCGACGTGGAGTCCGTGCTCACGCTGGGGCCATTCATAGCCGTCCCCGGGCCCGCCCCAGCTCGCGAGAAAGTTCCCGTCGCGGTCGAAGCCCAGCACCCGGGGCGCGGCCAGGTGGGCCTCGTTCGCCGAGAGCGTCCATGGTCTATGCAGAATCCACGCATTGTCCTGCGCGTCGATCCCAATGCTCGAGACCTCGCCGAGCCTCCACTGCGAGGGCACTATGGGCCAATCCGGATCTGGCCGGAACGCCGGCACTACAACGGGCGCGCCGGGAGGCTGATTCGTCGTCCCGGTCTCCGCGGCTTGCTGACATCCGGCCACCGTCGATCCGAGCATCGCTGCAATGACCGCGCGCAACAGCATCTCCCGCGTCAGGATCCTGACCGGCGAGAGATACCGCCGTGCGTTCTGACGGTCGAGTAGAGACTCAATGCTATGTCGAGCGATCATACTTTTTTACGTGATACCCAGAAGTCCGGGAGAATTCTCTACCCACCACGGAGTCATCCAAAGATAGTGCGCTGCAACTACCCATACTCCGAGCAGCCCGACCCCGACCACGTAAGAGTGGTGGGGAGCGCGTTGCTTCACCGTATCGTATAAGAGCGCCGGGACGATCAGAAGCATCAAGTAGAA
>JAHEKF010000036.1:14778-32354 GCA_024638465.1 Rhodospirillaceae bacterium
GACATCGAGGCGGCATGAAAATGCACTACCGGTGGCGGCCAGGGCTGTTGGCCCGAGGAGGCTCGAGATATCAGGCCCAGAGAGGTTGGAGCAAAACTCGCAATCGCCGTTATGACGAGTAGCGCCGCCATAAACACGAAAATGAAACTGGATGATTCTCTGGATTCTTGCATCGAACGCCATATTTGCGTTGGCAGCAAACGACCGCTATCGCCACCTTATCCGGTTCGCGTCCCGATCCGGCGACCAGACAACGTAACTACCAGCTATTGCGGCTGGACCATCATGCCGTAAGTTACGCGAGCGCGTTCACTTCGAAGGAAATAAGTTCCCCAGAACAATCCGGTACCGATCAACGCCCACATCGCCGGCGAGCCTGTCAGCGCCATTGGCAGACAAACAAGCGCGATGGCGTAATTGCCATACGAGTTTATTCGACGCCCGATTGGAGACCGGACCCAAACTGAAACAGCAAACGGAAGCGTGAAAAGAAGTGATATCAGGGCTGAAAAATCGCCTCCGACTGACGTCGACAAGAAAAAGACAGCATAGAATGCGTAGCTGCCCGCGTACCATCGCAACCAGCCCGCTACACCGCCACGCGCCGGAGGCATATCCTGAGCGGAGGACACACAGCTAATCAAAAGCGCGACGAAAAAGATCAAGACGGTTAAGGCCCAGATCGAGATCCCGGCACCACTCATACTTACGCTCCGGCCAGTCTATAAAGAGAAATTCCGTGCCCGCGCATCCCAGAGAAAATAACGCGGTCCGAACTGTAACTTGAGTCTACTCATGCCGCGCGCGTCCGGATCGGACTTTTTTGCATAATGCTGTCAGTTTCTTGCGCGCGCATCGCGCAGCGAGTGCCTGCCGATTTCATTTTCGGCATGAATTCTAAGCTCTTTTCAGTCTCACAACTTTCATGACTTCGATGTCAATCCCGGCTACCTGTTCCGGTTGCGGGTAGTAAGTGATATTCACTCGCGCACCTTTCAAGTCCTGGTAGAGTTTCTTGCGTCTGTATCTGAACGGAACGTCATATCCGTCCAGCATGATCGTGTTGAGTATCCAGCCATCCTTCTCGCGCTGCACGTGGCTCACCACTCTTGCCATATCGAGGTGATTGAGTCGCCGATTCTTCTCCAGGAGTTTATTGACCTCGGATTTCAGAAGAGTTTCCCCATACGGTTTACCTACGGCAAGAACCGCGACGGACGGAACGGGAATGGTGCCGGCACACGGACTCGAACCGCGGACCTGAGGTTTACAAAACCCCTGCTCTGCCAACTGAGCTATGCCGGCTCTGATGTCGAACGACGCGGGCGCGGAGTGAATTCTACCGGGAATCGGCGGATCGAGGCGAACCCCGGAGGCACTACCAGCCCCCGGAAACTCTCGCTGGTCTTATTCGGGCTTTCGCGCGCGAATCAGGAATCGGTCCGTCCGGAACCGGATGGAATCGTCGCGGATATTCAGCGAATGGTCGTCCGCAGCGTTCGCCAGAATATCGGACTCGGCCTCGATTTCGAAGCCGGCACGCTCGATCATCTCTATCGCTCGCGCTTTCTCGATGCGATGTAGCTGCTGGTTATCGTTGCCGGCGCTACCCGCATGGTCGATCAAGCCGAGCACGCCGCCCGGCTGCAATGCTGCATAGATCCCACCGAGAAAAGCCATGCCTACCTCGTCGCCTCGATTCGCCGAGTCATGCAGATTGAGAGCTGTAAACGCTGCGTCGACTGCGTTCGATAGTCCGAGATCGCCGATTTCGGAGAAACGGACTTCGACATTTCCGAGACGCTCGGCGCGAGCACGTGACGCATCCCCCACTCGCTCCTCGAATCGCGGCGAGTTCTGCGCGATAACGTAACCATCCGGTCCGACCGCCGCCGACAACACTTCCGTATACCAGCCGGCGCCCGCTGCGATCTCGAGGACGGTCATGCCTTCGTTGATTCCGACGAAGTTCAACACATCCGCAGGCTTTCGCGAAGCGTCTCGGCTCTTTTCCTCCGCCGGTCTGTCCCCGGACATAAGTGCTGCATCGAAGCCCGGCGCCAGCTCGGCAGATGCGAGGGAGCTGAGTCCGAGACCGAGCGCGAGCCCCGTCAGAAAGCCGATTGTCTTGTTACTTACGGTCATGGTGAGTGATCTCCTCCGATACGAACTCTCAGGCCTGGCGTCGCTGCGAGCCGGTTCCTGTCGCTGGCGCGCAAGCCGAAAAATCAAGCCTATTCCGGGAGCACCATCCAAGGGAAGACCACTAGAGAAATCTTCAGGGATCTCAAGCGGATAGCTCTGGAATAACCCGTCAGATTTCCGGCTCCGCGCGGCATCTCCGCCACAATTCGCCAGATTTCGGCCGCGGCATTGAAATAATCTCGAACGATAGTGGATCTCGGCACATCGCAATGAAGTTCGGACGAGCGATCTGATGCGGCGAGCACAGCAGTCCGTTAGCGGCAAAGTTGTCTTTATTGCCGCCCCGATTCCTGTAGTGCCGTTTCGCGATCCGACGATGAGGAGGGGGGTCACCGTCACGCGAGACGTATGAGTAGCGCTTCAGCCAGCGGTTGACTCGGAACTATCGCAGCCTCTGGGTTCCATACGGATGATCCTTCCCGGTTCCTGCATCTGTGCCAGGTCGGGATCGATGGCCCCATCGACGATGAGATCCGCCCAGTAAATCGTCCCCGGTCGCGTTCGATCGACCATTTCGGGACGGAAGCCGGCACTTAGCAGGCGATCGCGCAGCGTTTCGGCTCTGACGAATTCGCGGAACAATCCCAACGACAACACATCGCCGTCGACGCCGGTCGGATCGAAGTAGGTATCTTCGAAACCTGCAGCGGCAAGCCTCGCGCTCAACTCGTCAGCCTGCGCCTGATTCGTCACGTTCGGAAGGTACAACCAATGGCCCAACCAGATCTCGCCTTCCTCCGCACGCTGGATGGGCTCCAGGCCGGACTCGAGGAGAATTTCTGCCGCGGCATCGTACTGTGCGATGGAAGAAAACGGCCCGATCGAGAAACACATCGGCGTTGGTTGTGGAATCGCGAGCTGCACGTCGGGCTGCTGCGGCTCCTCGTATTCCGGCTCTGCAGCGACCGGTTGCGATGGGGCGTCGGTCGCCTCGCTTACGAGCACGATGGGCTCAACAACCGCGTCATCGCGAATCCGCTCGACATTGGACTCCGGCGAGTCAGCCGTGCGCCAGTACCAGGCCGCGAACCCCAGATTCACGAGAACAAGAATCAAGACTATATTTCGCATCAGCTCTTCGCGGCGATAAGTGCTAGTCCTTCGAGGACGAGGTGCTTCCGATATTGAACCTCAGTTTGGAGCCAGGGTAAAAGTCGCATCGCTTCACCACCAGCCAGAACGACCCCGGGCGCACTTTCGAGGTCCCTGGCAACGATCTCAATCGCTTTCGATAATGCGGCACTCAGCGCCAACATGGCTCCGTTGGCAACGGCCTCGTCCGTACTGCGGCCAAGCAGGGCCGTTCCGGATGCGGGCGCTTCGGGCGGCATTGTCTCACCAATATTACCGGTACGGCGGTTGAGCGCCGCGGCCGCCAGTCGCGGTCCGGCCATGATGAGGCCACCGAGGTGCCTGCCGCTGGAATCGACCGCATCGAAAGTGACCGCGGTCCCGGCGTCGATCACGCAGACCGCATCCTTGCTCGCATTGTGCGCCGCGATGATCGCGACCCATCGGTCGGCCCCCATTCGCTCGGGTTCGTGATAGGCGCATGTCAAACCGAGCAGCGACCGCGACGTCGTAACCCATTCGATCTCCGCGCCCCACGCGCTGCCGACGGCATCGGCAACTCGGCGCCCGACCGAGGGATCCGCGACACTCGTCGCTACGACTCGATCGGCGCCGGCCGGAAACGCGCTGATGAACCGGCCTATCGCAGCTTCGGCGTCTTCCACGTGCAGAGCGGAACCGGTAGCGGACACTGTCTGGTTGACGGCCAATCCCCATTTAATCCGTGCGTTCCCGATGTCGATCACGATGGTCACGAGGAAGGTCTCACGCTCACTTCTCCCGCCAGCACTCGTTGCACGCGCCCATGACTCTCGACGAGCAGCAGACCAGCGTCATCTATTCCTGCCGCGGTCCCCGATATGCAGTCGCCGGAGTCGTCAACTGTCACTTTGCGGCCCAGAAGATAATCCGCCGTAACGAACTCGGAGCGATATTCGGCAAATCCGCGATCTTCGTATCGACGCAGCAACTGCAACAGCCCCTCCAGTATTCTCGCGGCCAATAAATTCCGGGACGGCGGCGCTGCTCCCATCGCTGTCGCGAGATCGACCGCCCCCTCCGGCCAATCGCTGACGCGCCGCAGCTCTGCTTCGTCCAGCGAAACGTTGATACCGATTCCGATGACAGCGAAACAGCGCTTCGCGCTGTCCGCACGTAGCTCGACGAGTATCCCACCGAGCTTCTTGCCATCGACGACAAGATCATTGGGCCATTTGAGCTGCGCGAGCACCTGAGTCGAGTCCAGCAAAGCGCGGCGCACAACGACCCCTGCAGCAAGCGTCAAAGCCGGCAAATCGGCGGGTGCGCTACCGAAAGACCAGCCCGCGGACAGACACAAACCGCTACCGGACGGCGCGTACCACGTTCTGCCGCGCCTGCCTCGCCCGGCACTCTGGAATTCGGCGAGGCATGCGGCCAGTTTGCCGGCATCCGGCGGTTCGCTGTCCAGAAGAAACCGGTTGGTCGAGTCGATCTCCGCGTGGACATCGATTCGCGAAAAGGCGGGTAGCGTCGCGGTTGCAAGGGCACTCCGAATCGCTGTCTCGTTCAGGAGTTCAATCGGTGCAGACAATGGATCACCCGGATCGAAACGGAGAAACGCGACCCTCGGTTCCGTTCAACATTCGTGAAATATTCGCGCGATGCGTGAAGACGATAAGCGCTGCGAGCAGAGCCGCGAGCGTGAAGAGGCGGAATGCTCCGGGCAGGCCCGTAACGCCCAGGAAAATCGCAGCGCCCACTGCGGCCGACATCGTCGCGAGGCCGACGTAGCCAGTGATTACGATAACCGCGAACCAGCATGCGATGACGGGAAGCGCCAGCATTGGAGCGACTACGCACAACACACCCGCAGCCGTCGCACCACCCTTGCCGCCTTTAAAGTCATACCAGAGCGGGTATACGTGCCCGAGTACCGCCGCGAAGCCGACAGAGTAAGCGATAGTCTCCCGGCTGACTGCCGGATCGATACCGACGCCCGGAATGCTCAAAGTAGGGAAGATCATGACGGGTAAAACGCCTTTGCCGACGTCGATCACCATGACCCAAAAAGCGAACGCTTTACCCTGGGTACGCAGCGCATTGGTGCCTCCCGCGTTGCCGCTACCGAGTTCACGAATATCAACGCCGCCGCTCAGCTGGCCAACCACGAGACTGCCGAGAACAGATCCCAATAAATAGGCTGCTGTGAACTTGAGCCCGAGTTCGAGCATCTTCAGCTCTGCCTGCGGCTAATCATCGCCGAATTCTACCACTGGCAATCGAGCCGGCCGGGCCCGAACCCGCGCGAAATCAGTTCAAATCGACCGCAAAGTTGCGGAGAAGATCGAGCGGCGCGATCTCGAGAGCTCGCTGGTGCGTGCCGCGCAAAACCACCCGTGGCGCCATGTTGCTATCATGTGCCTCCATCCAGCGGGCCGCACAAAGACACCAGCGGTCACCGGGCTTCAGCCCATCGAATCCGAATTCGGGACGCGGCGTCGAAAGGTCGTTGCCTTTGAAACGCGAGAATTCGAGAAACTCCTGAGTGACTTCGACGCAAACCGTGTGTGATCCGATGTCTTCGTCACTCGTGTTACAGCACCCATCTCGGAAATACCCGGTCAGCGGCCGCTCACTGCATGTCTCTATCGGTTCGCCGAATACATTGATTGCGGAATCCATATGGCGAGTCTAATCGATTTCGTCCGATGGCTATTCGATATTGAGCAGCGCCACGAGGTTCCCACCGACGATGGCTTCTTTCCCGGCGCTACTCAGGTGCTCTGAGTTGAGTATGAGATCCAGCGTGTCCGGCCAGACCGACGGTATGTCCGTGCCGTAAACGATATGGCTCGCGCCGACTTCAGCCACCAGATGCCTGCCCCCAACGCGTCACTCGAATGAGCGAACGGCGCTCTGACTGAAATCCTACCCGACGCGCAGCTTCCCGCGCCAGCAAGTCGGCGTTACCGGGAGTTCATTACAGATAAGCAGGACAAGCTTCGCTCGAAGATCGCGACCAGGCGACGTCTGAATCGGCGACAGTCAGAAATTCCAGGCCGGAAGAAACGCGTAGTCGTCCGCATACCCGAGCATTTGCTCGCTAAAGTCCTCCGGGTACTCGATGCGCACATCGACTATCTCACCGTTAACGGTTTCGGGCACGAGCCGCGGATTGATAAAGCCTGAGTACGGCGGCTCATCGAGTGCGGCGTAGCGTTCCAGCACTTCTTCGTGTAGCTGCGCATCAACGCGCACGCCGTAGGTCTCGACAAGATTCTGAGCAGCTTCGAAGTCGCCTTCCGACTTGATGCGCTGGAGCTCCCGCAATTGTTGCCCGAACAACTCCCGCAGCGCAGCATAGTCGTTTATCACAAAGTACGTCTTGCCGTCCCGCACGCGACGCTCGATAACGGCATCATCGGCACCGGCCTGCAGCGCCCAACTCGCCACCATCTGCCGATTACGCATATGGTCCTGCTCGATACTGTCCCCGAGCTGGATGCGATTCAGCTGCTGCAGCAAGCCGTTGCGGATGTAGCGATCGTAACCGGTGTTACCCGCCTCGGCGCCGGGCAACAAGCCCAGTTCGACGAGTTTCGGGTCGCGCATGTAGTACAGCGCGACGAGGTCCGCGCGTGCTTCCTCGATCGTCGAGCCATAGTTCTTTAGCGTTTCGTGCAGCGTGCCGACACCAGGCTCCAATTGGCCGGAGGCATGGCCGATGACTTCGTGCATGTCCGTCATGAGGGTGGCGGCAATACTGCCGAAGTCCTGTGTTCTCTCTCGCTCCGCATCGTCCCACGAGAACTCGTTGGCGGCGCCGCCGCTCACGACATCGTAAGCAGCAACGATATTCGCAAGATTTACCGATTTGGAGCCGTGCTCGCGCCTGATCCAGTCGGCGTTGGGCAGATTGATCCCGATAGGTGTTGCGGGCGATGCGTCGCCGGATTCAACGACGACATTGATAACCTTACCCGTGATTCCGGTAACGTCGGCTTTCTTGTGCTCGTCCATTATCGGCGAGTTGTCTTCGAACCACTGCGCTTCGAGCGCTATCGCATCGATGCGCCGGGTGGCAACCGGATCACGGATCGACAATACCGACTCGAACGAGCCTCTCAAGCCCAGCGGATCGTTATAGACCTCGACAAAACCGTTGATCAAATCGACCAGCGAACCGGTGTCATTGACCCAGGCAATGTTGTACGCATCCCAATCGGACAGATCGCCGCTGCGATAGAAATGAATGAGTTTTCGCAAAGCGTCAGCCTGCGCCGCATTCTCCGCAACATCTACAGCGCGCTCTAGCCAATCCACCACAGGCGCGAGCGCCTGACCGTAATGGCCGCCGAGACGCCAGATCTGTTCCGTGATCTCACCGTCACGCATGATGAGCCTCGAATTAAGACCATGCGATACAGGACGCGGATTGTCGCGCTCTTGAAGCGCGTCATAGAAGGCCTCGACCTGTGCCTGGGTTACGCCGGAATAGAAATTTACCGCCGACCCGACAACGACGTCGACGCCGGGGCTCTTGTCAACGAGCTTCGCGTCCACGCCAGGATCAAAGATTATCGGCCGAAGCTCCGCAAGAAACTCATCGATCGTCTGTCCTTCACGTAGCGGAAATTCACCCGGAGTCTCGCGGACATAGTGCTCGAACGATGCGTAGCTGAACCCCGGATCGAATTTGTCGTTCGAGTAATGGTGGTGGATACCGTTCGAGAACCAGATACGACGGATATACACCTCCAGCGCGGCGAACTCTTCCGTATTCCGGTTCCCGGAATAGCGGCGCAGAATTTCCTCGAGCGTACGTTTTATAACGAGGTTATAGCGATACTTCTGATCGTAGATGATTTCCCGGCCCGAGAGCGACGCTTCGTAAAGAAAATACAGCAGCGTCTTGATCGAAACGTCCAGCTCTTCGAAACCCGGCACACGGTAGCGAAGAATTCGCAGATCCGCGAAGCGCTCAGCCTCGACTTCGAACTCCGACGGTATCTGCGCAAAGCTCGCGGCAGAAACTACGAGCGCTGTTGCGATCGACGCAAGCTGTATCCGGACTCGCTTCAACACCGAAATTTCCGGCCGGGTACTATGCCGACTCGATACGCAATAACCGCATCAGATTGCCACCAAGGATCGCGAGTTTCTCTTCGTCGCTCAGATGCGGCGAATCAACGACGAGATCTATAGTGTCCGGCCAAGCAAATGGCATATCCGACCCGTAGACCACCTGACTCGGACCGACTTCCGCTACGAGATGTCGGAGAGCTTCCTCGGAGAACACCATCGTATCGACAAGAATCTGATCCTTGAGGTATTCGCTCGGATTTTTTTCATTGACACAATTCGCACCATTACGTGCACAAGCGACTTCGGTACGTCCCAGATACGACGGCAGGTAACCGCCACCGTGCGCGCCGACGACGATCAGATCGGGGAAACGATCCAGCGTACCCTCGAGAATCATCCGGGTAAGAAATACCGCAGTCTCGAGCGGATTTCCCACGATGTTGTTGAGGCCACCTATTCCGTCGAGCTGCCCGGGCTGAATCAGGTTGCGGGCATTATCCGGGTGCATGAAAACCGGAACATCCAGCTCCTGAGCTTTCGCCCAGAACACATCGTACTCCGGTCCCGAAGGTACGACACCGTTTACATGACCGAGGATCGAAGCCCCGCGATGCCCGAGCTCGTTGACGGCGTAGTCAAGTTGCTCCGCGGCCATCTCCGGATGTTGCATTGCCGGTGAACTCAATGCGACAAAGCGATCCGGATGATCGTCGCACCAGGCTGCAAGCCCTTCGTCATTGATTCGCACGATATCTCTCGCGCGCGCTTCGTCGGCGACGTACCACCAGAATCGATTGACGCTCAGCGCAGCGATGTCGATGCCACGAGAGTCCATCTCGTCGATTCGCCGTGGACCGAGCGTCAGAAAATCGCCGAGATCGGCGTTCGCCATTTCGGTTCCCGCAATGATCGGCGCAACCTCCTGGAACAGGCAATGCGCGTGGATGTCGACTACGGTTGCCCGCGTGCCGCCGACGTAAACTTCCTTACGCCCCTGTGCCAGTGCGCCAAGCGGGCTGCCCATCATGGCTACGCCCGCAGCGGTGCGGCCGGCTCCCGAGAGAAATCGTCTTCTATCTATCATTTGATGCTCCGAATGCCTGCATTTAATCTGCGGCGAAGCAGTAAAACCTGCCGGCGCCGCCTGTCTCATTGAATGCCGCCAGCGAGCATCCTTCCGTCGAGTGTGAGGAATTCCACGACGTATTCGTGCTACTCAGGCGATCGTGGTGACCGATCATGGCGACACCGTCAGGCCCATCATAGGTCCAGTTGGCGCAGGTGTAATTCTGTAACCGTGAGGCACCGGCCGGAAAAGCGCGACCATGCGAATCGGAACCCGTCAGAATATCGTGCTCATTGTTCGCGCCATCGGGCCGCACCCGGCCGTTCACGAGGTCACCATTCTCGGTCAGGGCGGTGGCCCGATAGATCAGATTAGTGTCGCGTTGAATGTCGCCATGCAGATAAGCGACATCGTCAGCGATCTTTACGCCCTTCGCATTGTGCCATGGACCGTTGCCGATTCGGTCGCGGGCGTTCACGGCGGGTTCCGTATTGTTGCCGTGGGTACTGAGGTACGCTCGCCAGGTGTGGTTGCCGGCACCAACAGCCTCTGCAAGATTTTGGCATTCCGCATCCGCGCCATCGAGTCCGCCGAGGTTACCGCTATGACTCGTGCTCGTGACAAAGAATGTCATGGGCGCATCCGTTTCGATCTGCGCAAACGATACAGGCGCGGCCAGGCTCAGCGCTACCAGCGTGGCACTTAGAATCAGTCTCTGCTTCATGGAAACTCTCCCCTCTTTGTAATTTTGTTAGCAATCGTCTTTGGGTTACCGGGCACGGCCCGGAATATGAGGGGCATCATACAACCCCCCACGAAAGAGTTTAAGCGGCCCGGTGGACAGCGAAGGTAACTTTCAGCTTTTGAGGCGGTACCCTGTTCGGAAAATCCACCAAACGGCGATCAGGCATGCCGCGAGAAACAGCAGCGTCATCCCTACGCTGACCCCGATGTTGACGTCGGCAATTTCATAGAAGCTCCAGCGGAACCCGCTTATCAGGTAAACCACGGGATTGAACAACGTCACCGTTTGCCAAAACGGCGGCAGCATATCGATCGAGTAGAAGCTTCCACCGAGAAACGTCAGCGGCGTAATAACCAGCAACGGCACGATCTGCAGTTTCTCGAATCCGTCCGCCCAGATGCCGAGGATGAACCCGAAAAGACTGAATGTTACTGACGTCATCACCAGGAACAGCAGCATCCAGAACCAGTGCGCGATCTCCAACTCGACGAACAATCCAGCCGTCGCCAGAATGATGAGGCCCAGAATAATGGACTTCGTCGCGGCGGCACCGACATACCCGATCAAAATTTCTACATAGGATACCGGCGCCGACAACACTTCGTAGATCGTGCCCGTAAACCGCGGAAAGTAGATTCCGAAAGACGCATTAGCGATGCTCTGCGTCAGCAATGACAGCATGATCAGACCGGGAACGATGAACGAGCCGTAGCTGACACCGTCAATCTCGGTGATGCGCGAGCCGATCGCGGATCCGAACACGATAAAGTAAAGCGACGTCGACAGAACCGGCGAGACGATGCTTTGCGAGAGCGTCCTCCAGGCGCGGGCCATTTCGAAGCCATAGATCGCCCGAACGGCATGAATATTCATTTCGGTTTTCCTACCAGGCTCACGAAGATATCTTCGAGAGAGCTTTGGGAAGTCGTCAGATCCTTGAACTTCACTCCGGCCTGGCTGAGGTCCGCCAATAGCGCGGTTATGCCGGTTCTTTCGCCGTGCGTGTCGTAAGTGTAGGTCAGCATCTCACCGTCGTCGCTGATGTCGAGACTGTACGCTGAGAGACTGCCGGGAATACCGCCAATTCGTTCTTGCAAATGCAACGTCATCTGTTTTTGCCCGAGCTTGCTCATGAGTTCAGTCTTGTCCTGCACGAGTATGATCTCGCCGTGACTGATCACTCCGACACGCTCCGCCATTTCTTCTGCTTCCTCGATGTAGTGTGTCGTAAGGATGATCGTTACGCCGGATTCGCGCAGTGATCGAACGACATCCCACATTGCTTTACGCAGCTCGACGTCCACCCCGGCGGTCGGCTCGTCGAGAAACAATATCTGAGGCTCATGCGACAATGCCTTCGCGATCAGAACGCGGCGTTTCATACCGCCGGACAGCGTCATGATCTTGTCGTCTTTTTTGTCCCACAACGACAATGACTTCAATGTCTGTTCGATATAAGCGGGATTTGCAGGCTTGCCGAACAGGCCCCTGCTGAAGCTAACTGTCGCCCAGACCGTTTCGAAAGCATCCGTAGTCAGTTCTTGCGGCACTAGCCCGATCAGCGAGCGCGCTGCACGATAGTCTTTGACGATGTCATTTCCGTCCACGAGAATACTGCCTGCGGTCGGATTGACGATCCCGCAGATCGTACTGATCAACGTGGTTTTTCCAGCGCCGTTTGGCCCAAGGAGTGCGAATATCTCGCCGTGCTCGATCTCGAGGTTGACGTTCTTCAGGGCCTCAAAGCCGCTGTCGTATCTTTTCGACAGATTCTTGACCGAGATCGCGGGATGCATGATCGAATCCTTGCCGGCCGGCTACTGTATCAGCATCCCAGCCATTGCTCACGGCGCGCGCGGGCGGCCGCGTCGGCCTGATCATCCAGGACGAGGTAGCAGGTCGTGGCAGGTTCGGGTTGCAGGACGAGCTCGAACTCGAGCAGCTCGTCGTCGCGGAACACGCTCGCTGTAACCGCGTCTCCCGCTTCGAAGCGGCCGAGATAGTCGTTGATATTCGCTCCCGTGACTTTGATGCCACCGAGCGCCAGCAGATGATCGCCCGGTATCAGTCCCGCCATTTCGGCTGGCCCCGCATCGAGGACCTGCGCCAACAGGATACCGACTTCCCGATCTGTAAACTGGGCACCGATACCGAGCCCCGTCTCTGTCCTCGAAGTCGGTTTCGTTCCGCCCAGATCGTCGCGACCCATCGCTTGACGAAATGAAAATTCGACGCCGAATCTCGCCAACGCTTCTCGGATCGGCAGATCGTCCGTACCGCGAACTGCTGCATCGAAAAAATCGCCGAGTCGAATGCCGCTGACCTCCTCGACGAGTTCCTCGAACGCCTGTTCCGCAACGCCACGACCGGTATCGCCGTAGCGCTTCCAGAGTTCCTTCACGATGTCGTCAAGCGAAATTTTCGACGAGCTTTTCTCGCGCAGCGTCAGATCCAGCAACAGCGCGACGAGCGCACCCTTACTGTAGTAACTGATCCTTGAATTTATCGAATTCGGTTCCGGTTTATAAAGCTTGTCCCACGCGTCGAAACTGGACTCTTCGAGGCTCTGCCGGTAGCGGCCGGGCGCACGGAAGAAGCGGGTCAGAACTATCCCGAGCCGCGTAAGGTAGTCGCTCGCGCCGATCAGATCGCTTCGCAGCAAAAAGAGATCCTGGTAATAGGACGTTATGCCTTCGAAAACCCACAGAAGGCGAGTCAGATTGCGCCGGTCGAGACGGTAAGGCGAGAATGCAGCGGGTTTGATTCGCTTGACGTTCCAGCTGTGGAAATACTCGTGACTGCATAGCCCCAGAAACCGCTGATAGCTCGGAGGCACGCCCGGCTCTCCGATTCGCGGCAGATCCGTTCGGCGGATAATCAGGCTCGACGACGCGCGGTGCTCGAGCCCGCCGTAGCCGTTCGTGACCGCTAAAGTGAGAAACCGGTACCCGGGAAACGGCGGTACATTGCCGAAGAACTGAATTTGCGTCTCGCAGAGCTGGATCAGATCCGTCGCGATTCTATCGAGGTCGGTATCGTGACGCCCTGACAGAATCAGATCATGCGGTACGCCGCCCGCTTCGAACGATACGGTCACGAACTCGCTGATCTCGAACGGATGATCGATGAGCTCATCGTAGTCGCCCGCGGCGTATCGGCCGTAACCTTTGGCGTCGATGTCGACGGGCGACATCGCGGTCCCGACTTTCCATTCGGCGGCGCGACTGTCGCTCGACGCCTCGAGCGTAACTTCGACGCGGTCTGCCTCGCGGTCCCTGACGCTCAAAAAGAGGCAGGGCCCGTTGAAGAAACCACGCGTGCCGTCAAGGTAGGCACCGCGAACTGACTTGTCGAGCGCGTAGACTGAAATCGTTACGGTGAGATCGTCGGTAGCGCCGCTGCAGCGCCAGGATGATTTGTCGACTTTTTCGACTGGTATTTGCCGGCCTGCGGAGTTCGCACGAATCGCGACGACGTGCCGCGAGAATTCCCGCAGTAAATAGCTCCCGGGTATCCACGAGGGCAGCGAAAAAACTTCGTCCGAATTTGGCTCGTCAAGCCTGCAGTCGACCTCGAACAAATGCCGATTGAGATCGGCGAGACGCACCGAGTAGCGGATCAAGACGCACTCTCCGGCGCGCTGGCAAGACAGAGGCTCAACCCATTGCGCTCTGTACTGCCGGCCGTGTGGCGATCGAATCCGCCCAGCGCTTCAGGTTGTCACGGCCCGCGGAATAATCTCCGTGCGTCACGCGCTCCGCGAACCCCTTGTAGACATAGGCGACGAGATCGGCATAAGTGAAGCGGTCCAGCGCAATAAAGTCACTCTCGCCGAGTCGCGCGTCGAGCTTGTCGAAGAAGTAATCGAGCCTCTGCCGCCCGCGATCGACCAGTGCCGGTATCTGCTCGAAGCCATGTGGTCCCGGGAGAGCGCGGCCGGCGAAGCCTGGCTGCTCGTTTCTCAGTACTTCCTGGGCGGCCAGATAACCTTCCAGAGTCGCGACGTCGTTCCACATCAGCACGAGCGCTTGCTCCTTCGCGTCGCGGCCCATGAGACTGGGCTCCGGATGCTCGACCTCGAGAAATCGGCATATTGCATGGCTTTCCGTCAGCATCGTACCGTCGTCGAGTTCGAGCGCCGGAACGGTTGCCGTCGGTATCTTCTCGAGGAATTCCGGCGTCTTGTGCTCACCTTCGCGAAGATTGACCTCTACGGTCGGTATTTCGAGGCCTTTCTCAGCGATAAACAGACGGACTTTCGTCGGGCTCGGCGCAAGCCGGAAATCGAAATAACGCATATTCTTTCCTTACCGCCGTACAATAACCGACGGTCAAAGCGATGGAGGACGAGCGTCGACGTTCGACGCGTGACCGGCGATTATAGTCACCGGCGCCGTAGTTGCTCTAGATTCCCGAACCGGCAGCGATACTTTTTTCGAGCAGGGCACGCAACTGCAGCAGATACTGCGGCATCGACGGCCACTCGCGGCCCGCTCTTTTCGCACCCGCGCTCAGCAATTCGCGAAGCCGGTGATTTTCGTAGAGTTCGTAGAGCCCCTGGGCCAGCAGCTCCGGATTCTTTCCCCGGATGAGATCGCCATTGACGCCGGGCTGGACGACTCGACGAATCGCCGGCCGATCCGGCGCCAATACCGGAACACCGACCGCAAGCGATTGCATGCACGCGCGCCGCTGCACTTCCGAGCGCCAATCCGATACCACGGCAACGCTTGCCAACCCGATTAACGCTGGCGCTTCGTTCACACGGTCACAAAGATGGAAGCGCTGTGTGAACGGAATTTTTCGAATCAGTCGACGCAGCCGCTCATGAGTCGCCGCTGGCGCAATCAGCAGGAAATGTACCGGCAGATCCATTGGGATCCAATGTGCAGATTCCACCAGCCACGCAAAATTCGATCTGGTATCGAGCTCCGCAACGCTCGCAATCGTAAACGCGCCCTCCGGCACACCTAACTGCTGCAGATCGACGTCCGTTTCGTACCAGTCCGTACTAAAGCCATGCGGCAATACTGACACTTTGTGTCCCAGCCACTTCGCGGTCAGCGTATCGCCGGCATTTTCCGGGGCCACATCGCAGAGAAGCGTAGCGACTCGCGCGGATCGATAAAGTATCCGAGCCGGCACGCTGGGGCGCCGCGCGTACTCGACGAACGATAAGCGAACGACGACACTGACCGGCATGGTGGCCGTCGCGAGAAGTATCGCGCATGGTTTTTCGACTGAATCGAGAAACAATACGTCCGCGTTCGAATCCTTGAGTGCGGCTCTGACATCCGCAGCTGCTGCAGCGCCGAACAGGCCGGCCGGGCGCAGCGTCTCGACCTTGACGCCCTGTTCCCGAACGTAATGCGCATAGCGCGCGTCCGAAGGGGCAAGTACACGCGCCTCGATTCCGATCCGCTCGAGCCCGATCAGCGCTTCAGCTGCGGGACGCGATTCGAGTGCACTGACAGCGAGGAGTCGAATGATGCGTTCTAACCGGGACCGGGCAAACGACTATTATGGGCGAGGTCTGCTTGCTCAGGAAGAGAACCCGGAGATGACCCGCGTTATCCGGAAGATGTCGGTGGCCGGGATTCGCGCTCGCGAAGCGAATATTCTTCTTCGCGCGACTCGAGACGCAAAGCGATGTGGCTGAGGGCTTTCTTGATCTGGACTAGATCGGTCTCGAGCGCCAAGGTAAGTTCGTTGAGAGCCGCCAGGAGTTCCTGATTTCGCGCGTCAGCGTCGCCGACGGGAGCAGAGCAGCCCTGAATTTTTGCACGCGCAGCTTCATAGGACATGAAAACAGCTACTTTTTTCCCAAAAGCGTCACAGGCATGCTAGGCGAATATTTAATAATGTCAATAACTGGCTGATATGGTTGGGAATATACTCCCAAACGATTGTTCGGAAAAAAATGATCTTTTCGCGCCATCTCGAGACCGCCAATGACGCCTGAAAGTCACCAGGTGCGGCTGCAAAAGGTCTCGAAATCCTATGGCTCGCACGCCGTTCTCATCGATGCCGACCTGACGATCACAGCGGGCGAGTTCATCGTCATCGTCGGTCGCAGCGGCTCGGGCAAATCGACGCTGCTGAATCTGATCGGCGGCCTCGACTACCCATCGGGCGGCACGATCGAGGTGCTGGGCGAATCGCTCGCAGCGCTCACCGAGGAGCAACGCTCGCAACTCCGCTGTCGAGCGCTCGGCTTCGTGTTCCAGTTCTTTAATCTGATCCCGACGCTAACGGTCGCCGAGAACATTCGCCTGCCGATGGCGCTGAACGGGAAATCGCGGGCAGAAGCGGAAGCGCGAACCGGCTCGCTGCTCGCCGATCTGGACATGTCCGGGTGCGGCGATCGTTTCCCTGAGGAACTCTCGGGCGGCGAACAGCAGCGAATCGCGATCGCCCGGGCAATGGCGCACCAGCCCGCGATCGTTCTCGCCGACGAGCCCACCGGAAATCTCGATCTCGACACGGCCCGGGACGTTGTCGCACTGCTGGACCGATCCTGCCGGGCCCAGGGGACGACTTTGGTCATGGCGACCCACAGCCATGAAGTGATCGGAATTGCCGATCGCGTCCTGACGATCCGCGATGCGCGGCTCGAGGAGACCGTGCGTTGATCGGACTTCTGTCATTGGCAGCCTCGCGCTTCTATCTCAAGCATCCCTGGCAACTGTTCCTCGCTGTGACCGGAATCGCTTTGGGAGTTGCCGTGTTCGTCGGTGTCGATCTGGCGAACGACAGTGCACGACGCGCGTTCGAGCTATCCGAGGATCTCGTACTGGGTCGCGTGACGCATCAGATCGTCGGCCTGGACGGCACGCTGCCGAACTCGGTCTACCGTGACCTTCGTATCGAGCACGGCCCCGTTCAGGCTGCGCCGGTCGTCGAGGACGAAGTCCGCTTGGCCGTTTCTCCGGAACGGCGGATCAACGTCATCGGAATCGATCCACTCGAAGAAGCGGGATTGCGCGGCTTCTCGACCTTTCTTCCCGGCGCCGAGTCGAATCTCGAACGGCTTATCGTGGAACCGTTAGCGGCACTGATCCCCGAAGCACTCGCAAACGAATTCGACCTTGCCGTCGGCGCTCGACTCGAGGTCATCGTCGACGGTCGAAGAGCCAGTCTGTTCGTCGCGGGCACGGTTCGCGAAGCGGCGCTCGATCCGACGGGCGCCAACCTCCCGATCGTGATGGACATCGCCAGCGCGCAGGAGCTCTTCGAGACGAATCGATTGAGCCGGATCGATCTCGTTCTTTCGAACGCCGAAGCCGAACGCATCGACCAGCTCCGTCTCGCGAACGCGCGACTGCTTCCGGCGGAGAGCAGCAATGCCACGTTCTCGGAAATCTCGCGCGCGTTCCGAATCAACCTCGTGGCACTCAGCCTGCTCGCACTCCTGGTCGGCGT
>JAHEKF010000085.1 GCA_024638465.1 Rhodospirillaceae bacterium
GTACATGAACCCGCCCCGCTGGGAGGCGTCGAACGGACGCGACGTGATCGCCATGCTCGGCAGCGAGAGCTCGCGATACGACATCCCGAACTTTCTCGCGGAGCACATCATCACGGAGCGACGATCGCGTGTCTGCGCCTGGCGCGGCGTAGCAACGAGCTACACCAAGTTCGCGGCCGAGTCGTTCGTCGATGAACTCGCGGTTGCGCGGGGCCAGGACGCGCTCGAGTTCCGCCGGGGTTTATGCCACAACAATCCGCGCGCGCTCGGCGTCCTCGAGGCTGTAGCGGAGATGTCCGACTGGGGCACGTCGCGCGACGGCACGTCGCTCGGCTTGTCACTGGCCGGTTACGGCTCGACTTTCGGTGCTGGCGTCGCGGAAGTCTCCGTGGACCGTGCCAGCGGTATCGTGACCGTGCACAGCTTCTGGATGGCGGCGGATGCCGGCTATATCCTGCAGCCGAGAAACTCCGAGGCCCAGCTCGAAGGCAACGTCGTCTTCGGTATCAGCAACGCGCTGCAGGAAACGCTCGACATCCAAAACGGCGTGGTCCAGCAGAACAATTACTACGACTACCCGGTGCTGCGCATGAGCCAGATGCCCAATATCGAAGTCCGCGCAATCTCGACCGACAATCCGCCAACGGGCATGGGCGAGATCGGTCTGGCTTCGGTGGGCGGCGCTATCGCCAACGCGATCTATGCCGCAACCGGCGCACGTATCAGGCACATGCCGCTGACACCCGAGCGCGTACTCGCCGCCCTGTCGTCGTAGCGGTTGCGGGGGCCAGGACGAAAGACGGACCAGGTTCGTTAACCGGCCCAGGCGCCGTAAAGCAGGCGGCACGCCATCAGGAACATGATGACGCGGGTGACTCGGCCGAACAGTTCTGCATCGACATGATCGCGTAATCGCGAGCCGATCTGTGCGAACGCGATCGCGGGAATCACCGCGAAGAAACTTTCGGTCAGCTGTTCCAGCGAGTACGCGTTGAGACCCAGCATGACGAGAAAATGCGTCGTCGTCTGCGCGGTGAATACGGTCGCCACCATAAACACGTAGGTGCGGGGCTCGAGCCGCAACGCATCGACGAACGGCACGAGCAAGGGTGCAGAGATACCCGTCGCCGCCTGCATCGAGCCCGCAGCGAAACCGACGACCGGCGCGGCCCTCTTGCGGCGCTTGCCCTCGAGCTGCATCGTCGGGTGCAGTGCGCGAAAGACGAGATAGGCGAAGATCCAGATGCCGAGCACGATGGCCAGCAGCCGTTCGCTCGCGAGATAAAGAATGCTGGCGCCGAGAAAAACGCCGGGGACAGACGCGCCGACCATCCAGGGAATCTCGGGAACCTTGCTGCGCTGGTCGCGAAGCGTCCACATGAGCCAGATATTGAGGACGAGTATCGGCAACACCATCGTCATGACGGCGCGTTCGACACCGAGAAAACCCGCAAGCACGGGTACGGCCACCATCGGCAGCCCGAGGCCCGTCATTCCCTTCGCCAGACCACCGACCCCGAGCGCAATCGCAATGATCAGCAGTTCCTCGAGAGCGAGTTCGGGCATCGGGCGGGCCTCCTTGAGCCCGGAGAATCTAGCATTCCTGACAATCTCGGCGAAAACGGGCCCTGCTGCCCGCATTCGGCCCAAACCTGGCACCGAAGCGTCACGAACGCGCTAAACTGGGTCGGCGTAGACCCGCTTGATCGGTTTCGACAAGTCTGGGACAATTCTATGCAATCGTTTGCAGGAAAGCGAGGTCGGTCATGAGCGGTCCCCGAATCAGTTACGTCGAGCCTGAGGATATCGACGATCCCAAAATGATCGAGGAGCTGGAGCGATGTGCGAGCGTCGGCACGCCGCGACCCGAGAGCCAGTCGATCCGCGCGCACGTTCCACCGATCTTCTTCGGCTTCGCGCAGGTGTGGCGTGACTCATTCTACGAAGGCGTTCTCGACAACGCCGTGAAAGAACTTTGCCGTATCTACGTTTCGCACTCGGTGAAGTGCGAGTACTGCGGCAACCAACGCTCGACCAAGGCCAAGGGCGTCGTTGAGGCCGATTACATGGATCTTCTCAACTTCGAGAAATCCGAGCGCTACGATGAGCGGCAGAAAGCAGCGCTCGCCTACGCCGAAGCGATAACCTGGGATATACAGACCGACGATGAACTGTGGGACAGGCTTCACACGCACTTCAGTGAACCCGAGCTCGTCGAGCTGGGCTTCTTTATTGGCCTGACAATGGGTCAGCAACGCTGGCTCCGGACGCTCAACCTCGACCACCATCAGATCATGTCCGGGACATCGGCAGGGATGAAATCCGGGCTCGAAGACGCCGACGCGCTCGAAGAAGCGAAATCCTCCAGGGATTATTGGGCCAAGGACAAACTTGCTTGATCACGATGGCTTTGTGGGGGCAGAGCCGTGCGATATTCTTTAACCAAGCCGATGTTTCTTACATCCTGGCGTGAGACGACGAGTTCCCTCATCTCGAGCGTACCCGCCGACAGCACTACCGAGAGGTGGAGACAGTGATGAATTATGTAAAACGAGCGCTCGTTCTGACCGCATTGATCGCCTTTGCAGGCTGCAGCGGTGGCGGTAGCGGTGGCACGGCCGCCGAGGACCAGGTTTACCTCATCAAATTCCCGCATGTGACGGCCCCCGGAACGCCGAAAGGCCAGGCTGCCGCGCGATTCAAGACGCTAGCCGAGGAGCGGTTTCCCGGCCGCGTCGAAGTCGAGGTTTATCCCTCGAGTCAACTCATGAACGACGACGACTCGCTCGAGGCGCTGGCATTCGGTGAGATCCAGATGATCGCGGTATCGCTGTCGAAGTTCGACCGCCTGACACATGCGTTCCAGGTCTTCGACCTGCCGTTCCTGTTTCCGAACCTCGATGCGGTCGAGGCGTTCCAGTACGGTCCGGCCGGACAGGAACTGCTCGACGAACTGACCGATCGCGGCTTCAAGGGTCTCGCTTTCTGGCACAACGGCATGAAGCAGTTCTCGGCACCGCGGCCGCTGCTCTCGCCCGAAGATGCCGCGGGTCTCAAGTTCCGCATCATGGAATCGGACGTGCTGCAGGCACAGGTACAGGCGATCGGCGGCAATCCGCAGAAGATGGCGCTCGGCGAGGTCTATCAGGCACTTCAAACCGGCGCGATCGACGCGCAGGAAAACACCTGGTCGAACATCTACTCTTCGAAGTTCTATGAAGTTCAGCCCTACATCATGCAGACCAATCACGGCTACATCGGCTATCTCGTTGCCGTGAATCCGCAGTTCTGGGCCGGCCTGCCCGACGACCTCCGTAGCGGTCTCGAAGAAGTCATGGCCGAAGTCACCGAATGGGGTAACGACCAGGCCGAGGCGATCAATATTCAGGCGCGCGAGCGTGTCGACGCGGAAGGCAGGAACGAAGTACTCGATCTCGGCCCGGAGCAACTCGCGCTTTGGCAGGAAGCGATGCGTCCCGTCTGGGAACAGTTCGCCAATGACATCGGCGCCGACCGCATCGCCGCCGCCAGCGGCGCTTCCTCTAACTAGCGTCCGGCGACGACGTGACGGAGACGCCGAACGGCCCCCGCGGGTTTATTGACCACGCTGAAGAGGTCTTCATGGCCGTCGCGCTGGCGTTCATGACGATTCTGACGTTCATTCAGGTCGTGCTGCGCGAGTTCGGCACGGGCTGGGTCTGGTCGCTGGAAGCCACTACCTACGCATTCGCGTGGATGGTGCTGATCGGCATGTCCTACGGGGTGCGCACGCAGGCACATATCGCCATCGATCTCGTCAGCAATCTGCTGCCGCGACCTGCAAGACGCATCATGGCGCTTGTTGCCGTGTTCCTTTGCCTCGTTTACTGCGGCTTCATGTTCTACGGCGGCAGTCTGTTCGTCGACGGCCTGATGACACTCGGGAACAATGCGCGCGACATTCCGCTGCCGCGCTGGCTGTTGACGGCCATCATGCCCGTCGCATTCGGCCTGCTCGCTTTTCGTTTCGTCCAGGTCGGTATCCGCATCTTCATGGGAGAACAAACGAGTCTGGGTCATACGACTCGCAAGCAGGAATCCGAGGCGGCCAGCCGATGAGCGCGATTTTTCTTCTTGCCGTTCTTTTCGTCGCACTCGCCATGGGCGTACCTGTTGCAATCTCGCTCGGGCTCGCGAGTGTCTCCACGATGCTGCTGTTCGCGGACCAGACGCTGCTGTCGACGAGCCAGCGTTTCTTCCACACGATGCAGGTATATCCGCTCCTGGCGGTACCGTTCTTCATCCTGGCCGCGACCTTCATGACGACCGGCGGCGTCGCGAAACGCATGATCGAGTTCGCCAACGCGCTCGTCGGTCATTTCCGCGGCGGCCTCGCGATGGCTTCGCTACTGGCGTGCGCATTCTTTGCCGCGGTATCGGGATCGGCTCCGGCGACCGTCGTCGCAGTCGGAAGCGTGATGATCGCTGGAATGATCAAGTCCGGCTATTCGGAAAAATTCGCCGCCGGCGTCATCTGCAATGCCGGTACGCTCGGTATCCTGATCCCGCCGTCAATCGTCATGGTGATCTACGGCGCGGTCACGGAATCGTCTATCGGTAATTTATTTATCGCCGGCCTGCTCCCGGGCATCCTGCTGACCATCGTCATGATGATCACGGTCGCGGTCATCGCGCGAAAGCAGGATCTTCCGCGTCAGCCGCGCGTGAGTTTCAAGGGCGCGTTAAAGGCCGGACTGGACGCGATCTGGGGTCTGCTTTTGCTCGTCATTATTCTGGGTGGCATCTACGCGGGTATCTTCACACCGACAGAGGCCGCCGCCGTGTCGGCCGTCTACGCGTTCGTCGTGGCTGTATTCATATATAAAGACATCGCGCTCGCCGATGTGCCCGGCGTGCTCACTGAAAGCGCAAAAGTCACGGCCATGCTCATGTTCATCATCGCGAACGCCTATGTCTTCGCCAATGTTTTGACGACGGAACAGATTCCACAGGCTGCATCGGAATGGATAACGAGTCTCGGCCTGCCCGCCTGGGGCTTCCTGATCGTGCTGAATATACTGCTGCTCGCGGCCGGCAATTTCATGGAGCCGACTTCCGTCGTTCTGATTCTCACGCCTATCGTGTATCCGATCGCGTTACAGCTCGGCATCGATCCGGTGCACCTCGGCATCATCATGGTTCTGAACATGCAGATGGGCCTCGTAACGCCGCCGGTCGGACTCAATCTTTTCGTGACCGCGGGTGTCGCGAAGATGTCGATGGAAGACGTGATACGCGCGTCCTTGCCGTGGCTCATGGTGCTGCTGAGCGTGTTGATCGCCATAACGTATATTCCGACGATATCGCTGATCGTGCCGCAAATGCTCGGTCTGATCTGATAGCCGAAAACCTGCAAGAGAGCGGGAATACCCGCCAAAAGCCAAGAGGGAAGCCAATGAGACTATCGAATTCTGCCGCATGCCTGTCGCTCGTAGCCGCAACCTTCGCTGTATCGGCGGTTTCCGCACAGGAACGCGTCTGGGCCAACGATCAATCGATCGAACAGATCAGTGAGCATGTCTACCGCTGGGGTTCCGACAATCAGTTCGGTGCGTACGTCCTGACCGACACCGCGATCATCGTCGTCGACGGCCACTACTGTGGCTCAGGGACCATGGAGTGGCTGAAGAACGAGCTCACGCAACGCCATGATGTTCCCGTCAAGTACGTCGTTCTCAGCCACGATCACCAGGATCACAACTGCGGTACCGGAATCTTCGCAGACACGGCCACCGCAGTCGGACACCGCAATATAGTGCCGCACCTGACATTTGAGCAGCGCGACTCCATGGTTCCCGAAATCACGTTCGACGAAGAAATGGAATTGACGGTCGGCGGCGTCAATGTGCATCTCCTCTACTTCGGGCCAACTCATAGCGACAACCTGATTCAGGTGCATATCCCGCAGGACCGGGTATTGATTGCGGTTGACTCGGCGAAAGGCCGGAACCTGTTTCCGGATTTTCGCGACATGGACATCAATAACCAGCTCGACGTGATGAAGATTCTTGCAAACCTGCCTGACGTCGACGTCGTTCTTCCAGGGCACGGCCCGGTCACCGACCAGAATGCGTTCGTCGATCACTACAACTATCTGTCGGCCATGAAGACCAGTGTACTGACGCACATGGCGGCGGGGCGATCGCTGCAAGAGATCAAGGAACTCGTCACCGCGTCGCAGATGGAAGCTTTCGGAGACTACAACGGAATGGACCGGGCGCTGACGGACAATATCGTCTCGATGTGGGACTACCTGTATCGCTATCGCGAGTCGAATAACCGAATCACGGGCGAAGAAGCCACTCGCTGCGTGGAGGATTCGACGCAGTGCAGAACCGGTCTCTGAAACCGTCTACCCGCCGAACAGTCGCCGCAACCAGCCCGGACTGGATTCTTCAGGCACCGGCTCCAGCGAACGGCCCGCTTCTATCGCGGCGCTGACCGCATCCGCAATCTGCCGGTCGACGTAGCGACCGAGCGGCAGCGCCTCGCTCGTGTCGAACAGCCAGCGGCTGCCGAGGTGCAGGCCGAGGACGTAAGTCTGTCCGTCGAGCTCTATCAGAATCGGCGAACCCGAATGCCCGCGCCAGGCTTCGCAATTATGTGCGAGCAGGCCGCTTTCCACTTGCTCTTGCAACAGCCGGTCTTGCGTCAGCTCGCATGGCCGCTCGGTTGGTGCGAATCGCAACGGCAGGCGCACCGCTGAATCGTTCGAGATCATCTCCTTTAGATCGGGTCGCTCGACGGGAGCCAGCGGATGACGCGAAACGGTTCCCATCAGTTGCCCCCGAAGGAGAAGCACGGCCCAGTCATCGCTATAGCCGCTGCGAAAACGATCCGGCCGCCACACCGCGGCAATCGGCAGGGCCATCTCTTCACCGACCGGAAGAAAACAGATTTGCCGCAATTGTTCATCGGAACCGGGAAAACCATGGTCCGCTGTCAGCACCACTTCGAATTCGGCGTCCGCTGTTGCGGTTGCGATCAACACGCCGCGGCGGCGACCTCTGCCGCGCTCGCCGTAATCGCAGCGAATCTCGACGAGACCGATGTCCACACCCGAATACCGACCGCTGGGATCGTTGGCGTTCTGCGCATTCGACGACGACCCTGCGCCGACGAGCGCAACCATTGCGCTGATCGCGAAGCGTTTTCTCACTCGATAACCCATCTGGCCGGCAATTGAGCGTATTTCTCCCGCATGGTATAGGTTCAAAACCTGGCGCCGCAATCAGAACAACGAATCGCGCCTCCCATTATTGTTCAAGGAGAACCAGCCATGCCCCCCATAGAGAATGGTTATCGATTGCTTCGCCCCATCGCTGCGGGACTGATCGCCGCCCTGCTTTTTGCCGGCTGCAGCTCGGACGAACCGCGCTTCGAATACATTCACCTCGATGGCGTCGACCAAGGCTTTACGATGCCCTACACGCCCGCGATCAAAGTCAATTCAGGAAAACTCGTCTTTGTCTCCGGCGTGACGGCTGCTCCGGTCTATCACAGCCATCCGCATGTCGCCTCGGAGTTCGATCATCTCGACTTTAGCGCCGGTGCCCAGGCGACCGCCGCGATGGACAATCTGCGAATGGCCGTCGAGGCGGCCGGCGGACAGCTGACGGACGTCGTCCATCTGAATCGCTTTATGGTCGATCAGGCAACCGATCAGGACGCTATCAACGTCGCGATTGCGAACGCCTGGGGCGGGGACCACCGGCCCGCGAGCACCTCGGTCGAGATACCGCGGCTGGCGACCGACCCACGGCTGCTGCTCGAGATCTCGGCTATCGCCGTCGTCCCGGACTGATCAGCCGGAACGATCCTCTCCGCCCAGGACAGCTCCGTCTCGACGGAGCTTCGCCGAGTCTCAAAGGGGCGGTCGCAACGGTCATCCCTCAGACCTCGCTCGCTGAATTGGCAGGCGCTCCTGTCACCGACGTGCAGCAGCTCTCGAGGCTTCACGATAACCATTACACCCGCCCCCTCACGGTCACCGTGACGTTACGCACGGCGGTGACAAATGCCGGAGCCCGGGCTCGAAACCACTGCGACGTTCAGCATCGCGGTGACGGGTTAGGGAGGGCCCGGAGTGTCCGTCGAGCGTCGTAGACGAGGAGCGTGCCATGGACGGCAGTTGAGCGACTAGGACACGATTCGAGGCGAGACACGGACGTCGAGCCGAGATTAAGTAAGACGGACACTCCGGGCTCTCCCAATCCCTGATGACCGGCCCCTTGGGACTCGGGTCGGTGGCTACTCGCGATAGACGATCTCGCCGCCGACGACGGTCATGACCGAGTAGAGATCTTCGATCTCCTCGGCTGGCACGGTCAGGTAGTCGCGATCGACGACGATGAAATCGGCGAGCTTGCCGGGCTCGAGGCTGCCGAGATCGTCCTCGCGGAACAGCGTGTAGGCGTTCGTTCGGGTATGCGCGACGAGCGCATCCTCACGCGACACCGTATCGACGAGCGTTACGTCGCCACCGTTCGAGCGACCGCTGACGGCCCAGCCGAGCGTATGGAACGGATTCGGACTCG
>JAHEKF010000086.1 GCA_024638465.1 Rhodospirillaceae bacterium
AACGGTCAGCGGACGATAGCCGGGGCGGGTCTCGAAACCGCCGCTCGCGTCGCCGTCGTGGCGGTGGCGGTGGCGGTGGCGGTGGCGGCAATACAGAGTCTCAGGCAACGAGCTCGACGTCCGAGTCTAACGCGCCGGAGCAAAAAAACGCGCAATCCAATCGAGGTGGGAAGAAGACCCGCCCGCGCCGGCAATCCAAGAAGAACAGGCCCGACAAACGGCCCGAAAATAAATCCGGCAAGAAATCCGATACAGTCGCGGACAAGAATGGCCATGATCAGAGCGACGTTGCCAGCGCAGCGAAGGCGATGCCGGCAGCAGGCGCGTCGGTACAGAGCGATCGCCCGGCAGGATCGGAGAAATCGTCGGCGCAGACACAGCGCCGTGATACCGCTGCACGGCAGGAACAGCCCGACGCAGTCAGATCCCCACCACCTTCGGCAACGTCGCAGGATACGCAGCCTTCACCGATAGCTGCGGAATCCTCGCCGCCAAAACCCGATCCTCAGCCGCAAAAGCGTTCTGACCCGGCGCAGGCCGCGGGCAGCGACAATAAACCCGACAGCGGAAATTCCGTTTCGAGCGAAGCGCACGACGGTCAGAAGCGAACTGCGCAGGGTTCACCCGACTCCGGGCCGAACGACCGGGAGTCGCAACAACGATCCGGACAGCGGCCGCGCGGTGAAAACCCGGCAGACCCGATCGATTCGAATGCAAAGCCCCGCAACGAGCGCGCGGACGACTAACATACTCAATTATCGAGATTCGGCCGCGGCGATTTTTCGCGGGCGGGAAATTGCTCCAGGATTTCCTGCAGTAGTCCGTGGGATGCTTCCTCCACGAGATCGAGTACCAACTCGAAGCCATTCGCTCCGCCATAATAAGGATCAGGAACCTCGCGGAGGCCTAGCTGCGGTGCGAAGTCCATCAAGAGCTTGATGCGATCGTGATAGTTGGGCGGACTGAGCTCCAATAAAACCTCGAGATTCATCTCATCCATCGCGAGCACGAAGTCGAAAGTCTCGAAATCCATGTCAGCAACCTTGCGTGCCCGTTGCCCGCTGATGTCGATCCCTCGACGCGCTGCGGCACTCCGGGCGCGATCGTCCGGCGGATGCCCGATATGATAGGCGTGCGTGCCCGCTGAATCCGCCCGGATCGAGATCTTCAGCGACCTGTCATCGACCAGGCGCCTGAACGCGCCCTCCGCGGTCGGCGAGCGACAGATATTGCCCATGCAGACGAACAGGACGCTGACGTCCGCATCGTGTTCGACAAGCTCTTGATCCGACAAGCTATTATTCCTGGAGAATACGTTCATGAGCCGATCCATCGTCAGCATGCGAGACTACCCGGCGACTTGAGGAAAAGCGAATGCTAACGAATTCGGCGCAAGAATCCCGATCTCTGGGTCACAGACATGGGTCGTGAATAGCGCTAGGCCGTATTGACCTGCAGCGGCCGGTGCGACTGCGGACGACCGGCGGCCGCATTCACGATCATGTCCGGCACGACCGGGCAACGATTGAAATAATGGCCGCCCAGCGCGTCCGAGATCGCGCAGATCAACGCAGCGGTCGCGCAACCCTGAACCGGCTCACCGATACCTTTCGCGCCAACGGGGTTCTGCGGATCGGGGATACCGACCGCGGCCCAATCCATCTCCGCCGGCACGTCGAGATAGGACGGCGGCTTGCTTTGGTAGAAAGCGACATTGGCAGGAAGCCCGTTTTGAGGATCGTAGACGTGCCGCTCGGATGCTGCCATGCCGATACCCATGACGGCACCCCCCTTGACCTGCGTCGACAGACTTTGCGGATGCAGGACAGTCCCGCAATCCGCGACACCGATATAGTCGAGTATCTCGAATTTTCCCGTCTCGAGATCGAGCTCGATCTCAACGAACCCCGCGGCGATCGCGGGTACGGTCGCGTCGTGGCGTAACGTATCCTTTGCGACTCCAATCAGGCCGGTCCCGACAACGTCGGCAACGGCAACTCTGGTGACCTCGTGAATATCATCGGGCAGTTCCTCGGCCGAAAAAACGCCGCCGAGTTCGATCGCGCGCTGAGCGGCCTCAGCGTAGGTCATGCGCACGCTATCATCCGCAATAAGGAATACAGTTTCATCGGCGATGTCGTAATCGCTCGGAGATCCTCCCAGATCTCGTGCCGCGATCTCCTTCAGCTTGGTCAGCGCATCCATAGCGGCGACGTAGTTCGTGCGGGTCATGGTGAACGAGGTATTGCTTCCGGTCTGTGTCGGGCTCCAGGGCAGCGAGCGACTGCTGTCGCCGCGGTGAATTTCGCAGTTCGCCCAGTCGCATTTCAGGATCTCCGCTGCCACCCGTGACGTTGCGCCATACGAGTAAGTCCCGAGATTGCCTGCGCCATTATGAATATGCAGCTTGCCGTCCGGTGTCAGCCTGACCAGACCGTCGTAGCCACTACGACCGGCCGAATGAAATGACTGACCGACGCCGACCCCGATGACCTTGGAGCCGTTGCGCTGGCCGCTGCGTGCGCGCCGCTGATCCCAGGCAAATGCTTCCGCTCCCTGATCGAGCGCATCGACCTGATAGGCGCTCGTGATGGGACCCTGATCGCCGTTGTAGGTGCCGTCGTTATCGGCGGCATTGATACGCCTGATGGCGATGCGGTCCAGTCCAAGCTGGCGGGCAGCCTTGTCGAGCAGCGGCTCGACTGCCGCAGCGATCTGATTCTGCCCGGGTCCGCGCTGTGGCCCACGTGGCGGTGTGTTCGTCTCGACGGGGATTCCGCGATACCGCATCGCGAGTGGCTGGTAGAGAATCGAAATCGACCCGGCAGCCGAGCCGAGATCGCTCCACCCCGTGTGCGGACCGTTTTCCTGGACGATGTATAAATCTACGGCGGTTACCCGCCCGTCGTCTCGAAAACCGACGCGCATTCGCCCCTGAAAGCCGGCACGGGCCGTTCCCAATCCGTACTCTTCGGCTCTGCTCATTCGCAGCATCACCGGCCTGCCGGTCTCACGGCTCAGGATCGCCGGAATAGCCATCGATGGATACGGGTTTCCCTTCGAGCCGAAACCTCCGCCGCAGTACTCGGCAATATAGGTGACGCGATCGAGCTCGACCTCCAGCATCGCGGCGAGACCGGGCATCATCGAGGCCTGGCTCTGCGACGAACCGTGCAGGAAACAGCGACCGTTCTCCCAGTACGCCATAGAAGTGCGGGGCTCCATGCACTGATGCGAAAGGCCTGCGGTAACGAAGTTCTCGTCAAGCACGAGCGCTGCTTCGGCGAAGCCTGCTTCGAGGTCGCCGTATAACCATTCCTCGGTCGGCTGCCCCATCGGCAGCGTATCCGCAGGTTGCGCGGCGAAATCGGCAGCCGTCCAGTGGACAGTCCGCGGCTGCATGCCGCGCCCTGCTACGTTGCCATCGCTACGTGCATGCGGGCCGCCCGGATACAGGCTTTGCAGCGGATCGAGCGTAAATGGCAACGGCTCGTAGTCGACAACGATCCGGTCGATGGCATCCTGCGCCATCGTTTCATCGACCGCTGCCACGGCCAGAATCGGCTCGCCGACGTACATTGGCTCATTCGTGAGGACAGGCGTAGCGGGGGCGGGAAAAACGGGCACGTCATCTGCCGTCAGAACCGCTAAAACGCCGTCCATCGCCAGCGCCTCCGATGCGTCCACGTTGACTATCCGGGCATGCGGCTGGGCGCTTCCGAGCAAACGGCAGAAAACCATACCTTCGGCGCGAAAATCTTCAGCGTACTTCGCCTGCCCCGTGACTTTTCCACGAACGTCAGGCGGAATGAAATCGTTTCCGAGAAGTGAATACGCCATATCGAGTCCCCCTCGCAGCAGCCGGCCCAGCGGGTGCAGGGCCCATCGTCACCTGAGAAGCTTAAACGGAAACCAGCGGAATTTGAATGATGCCCGATATCTCAGTTACCGCGAAGCGTTGCGCGCGCACGTTCGAGATCGGCTTGCGTGTCGACGCCTCTGGGTGGCACTTCGGCTGCGGTCGCGACGGCGATCTTCATGCCAAGCCAGAGCGCTCGAAGCTGCTCGAGTTTCTCGATCTGTTCGAGATCGCAAGGTGGCGTCGAAGCGAGTTCGAGTAGCGCCGACACGCGATACGCGTAGAGCCCGACATGCCGCACAGCGTCGCGAACATCTCCGTCCCGGGGCCAGGGAATCTGCGCCCGGCTGAAATACAGCGCGCGCTGCGCGCGGTCGAGTACGACACGAACCACGTTCGGATCGCGCCATTCTTCCTCCGATTCAAGCGGGGTCACCAGTGTCGACACTGATGCCTCGGGATCGTCGCGTAAAACCTCGGCTACCTGCGCCACGAGCCTGGGCGGCATCAGCGGCTCGTCGCCCTGCAGATTGACTACGATCGCGTCACCCGTCCAACGCCGCCTGGCGGCAACTTCAGCAATTCGGTCGGTTCCGCTCTCGTGATCTGCAGACGTCATTTCAACGCTGGCGCCGGTGTCATGGCACGCCGCAGCGATTCGTTCATCGTCGGTCGCGACGCAAACCTCGGTCGCACCGCTCGCAAGCGCGCGCTCACAGACCCAGGAAATCATCGGTCTGCCGGCAATGTCCTCGAGCGGCTTGCCCGGTAGACGATTCGACGCATGACGGGCCGGAACGACGACGTAGAAACCGGCGCTCACTTCCCGATCGCCTCAATGACATGCCGAACCAGCCGGTCGCCGTCGTCGCTCTCGAAACGAAGCTTAAGAGAGACACACCAGATATTCCGTCCGGGCGGGCTATCGAACTTCACTGCATCCTTTTCCGTCATCAGCACAGGCAGTTTATCGTGAAATTCGATATCTGCCGGCCGTAACTTTCCGTGGTCGGGATGTGCATGTCGCACGACGTCGAGTCCCGCTCGTTCGAGCATGCTGAAGAATCGCTCCGGATTTCCTATCGCGGCAACAGCATGTACCGTTTGCCCGGCAAAGTCCGCGATGCAGCACTCCTCCCCTCCTTCGAGCCGGCGCATGCCGGCGAACTCAGCGGAAAACCGAAAAGCGCTGCCGAAACACTGGTCATCGTCGCCGTTGACGACCACCGCATCGACACGCTCGAGTCTGGAGGCCGGCTCCCTCAGCGGTCCCGCCGGCAAGCAGAGCCCGTTACCGAACCCGCGTACCGCGTCGACGACCGCAATCTCCATCGTTCTTCCGAGCGCGTGATGCTGCAATCCATCGTCGCTCAGAATAACGTCGACATCGTCGGCCTCGAGGAGCGCTTCCGCCGCAGCGACGCGGCCTGGCGCGACGACCACGAGACAGCCCGTTGAACGCGCGATGAGAACCGGCTCATCGCCGACGACCTGCGGATCGCTGCCGCGCTCGACCCGTTGCGGCCAGATTTTCGAGTTTCCGCCGTAGCCGCGACTGACAATACCAACGCGATAACCGCGAGAACTCAATTCGGCGGCCAACCAGATGACACAGGGCGTCTTGCCGGTTCCTCCGACTGAGATATTGCCAACGACAATGACTGGGACCGGCAACGTCGAAACTCGCTTGATACCGGCCCGATAGAGCGCGGCATTCGTCGAGACTGCGCCTCGGTAGACGAGGCTGAACGGCCATAGCAGCCATCTCAAGGGATTGGGGCGATACCAGATCCAATCGAAAACGCGAGTCAATACCGAACGCACGCCGGCGAGCCTCAGACAGCGAATTGCATACGATGCAGCGCGGCGTAGTACCCGTTCAGCGACAGAAGTTCGTCATGATTACCCTGCTCAACGACTTTTCCGTTCTGCAATACGATAATGCTGTCAGCTTTTTCTACGGTGGAGAGGCGATGGGCGATGACGAGTGTCGTTCGGCCCTGCATCAAATTAGCGAGCGCCGCCTGAATCCCGCGCTCGGATTCCGTATCCAGCGCGGATGTCGCTTCGTCCAGTATCAGTACCGGAGCATCCTTAAGCAAAGCTCGGGCGATAGCGATTCGCTGACGTTGCCCACCAGAGAGTAAAATCCCTCGTTCACCTACGTTCGTCTCGAGGCCATCAGGGAGTTCGCTGGCGAACGCAACTACGTTCGCGGCCTCTGCAGCTTTCTCGATCGCCTCGCGTGACATGCCTGATAAGGCCCCGTAGGCGATATTGTTTGCGATAGTGTCGTTGAAGATAACGACATCCTGACTGACAAGACTGATCTGACGGCGCAGATCTCTGAGCCGATACTCGCGAACATCCCTGCCGTCGAGCATTACAGAACCCTGCTCGACGTCATAGAACCTCGGTAACAGCCCCACGAGCGTCGTCTTACCGCTTCCGGAGCGTCCAACGATCGCTGTTGTACTGCCCGCCACCGCACTGAACGAGACGTCGTTCAGCACCTGACCTTTGGCCGGATCGTAGGTGAAAGTCACAGCACGAATCTCGATTTCGCCGGCGGCTCTGTCGATAGCGACCGCCCCGGTGTCAATCTCGGCAGGCTCGTCGAGAATGGCAAAAATACTTTCGCCCGCGGCAATCCCTTTCTGTAGCCCCACGTTCACATTGACGACGCGCTTCAGCGGTGCCATGAGCAGCCCCATCGCCGCAAGAAATCCCATAAACACCGACGGATCGACTTCCGATGCGAAAGTCTGCGAGAACGCGACCCAAACGATTGCGGCCAAACCTATCGCGAGAATGAATTGAGTGAGAGCATCACCGGCGGCTTTGGTCGCAACGAGCTTGAGATTGCTCTTGTAGTTGCGGCGATTAATCGCATCGAACTGACGGCGCTCGTATTCCTGTCCATCGAATACTTTGACGATCTGCTGCCCAAGCAAAGTCTCTTCCGTTACCCGCGTCGCATCACCCATCGACATTTGGATCCGCATGCTATATCGCCTGAAGGCCCGGCTCATGACGCCAACAAGCACGCCGATAACCGGCACGACAACTGCAACAAGCAGGGTCAGCATGGGACTGAAGTGGATCATCACGACGACAAGTCCGATCATCGTCAGCGTGTCGCGAACGAGTACCACCATGACGTTCGATATCGCTTCGGCGACCTGTTCGGTGTTGTATGTCAGCTTCGAGATCAGCATGCCCGACGATTCGTAGTCGAAGTATCGCGCCGGAAGCTCTGTATATTGCTTGAAGATCTCATTGCGGAGATCGCGGATCACTCGCCGCCCAAGCCAACCGAGCCCATAGACCGAAGCGAAGTCAGTCGTGCTGCGCAGTGCGGCGGCGATAAGGAGAATGACCGGCACCATTCCACCGCTTGCGCGGTCAGGGTCGCCGAGCACCTCGATGACATCGCGGATGATGAACGGAACCCAGGCGTTCGCCGCCGAGTACAGAACCATCGCACCGATCGACCAGGCGATAACTTTCGAATGAGGTATCACATAGGAGAATAACCGTCGGTAGACAGCGACGGCACCGTCGTTCAGCAACGCATTCATGACGCTCAGGCCTCCGGCGGAGTGACCGTGGCGATGTTGATCTGGACGAATCCGAGTTGGCCAACGACATCCATTGCCGTCACTACGGCCTGATGCGTCGACTCTGCATCGGCCTTGATGATGACTGGAAGATCGCGATTGTCACCCATGAGCCGCTCGATGGCAGCACGCAGAGTGCGCCGTTGATTGTTGACCAGAGGGCGACCGTTGACGATGTAGCTTCCCGTTTGGGTAATTGTGATATCCAGAACCTCATCAAGCGTGCTTGGCGAGGTAGGCGCCTCGGCCTGGGGAAGCCGCAGGCTAATTTCCGCTTCGCGCACGAAGCTGGTTGAGACCATAAAAAAGACCAGCAGCAGCAGGACGACGTCGATCAGCGACGTCAGGTTGACCTCAGGCGCTTCTTTGGAGCGGCTCTGAAGTTTCATCTACCAGGCCTTCAAAAGACTGATGCTGCACCAGCGCCTCGAGGAACTTCATCGCCTCCTTCTCCATTCTTATGACGAGTCCATCGATTCGACCACGAAGGTATCGGTACCCGATCAGCGACGGTATCGCGACCGTCAATCCGGCCGCGGTCGTGATAAGCGCCTCGGAAATGCCACCGGCGAGAACACCTGGATTGCCAACGCCGTGGAGTGTGATGGCAGCAAAGACTTTAACCATGCCGATGACGGTCCCGAGCAATCCGAGCAGAGGCGATATCGCAGCGATCGTCCCGAGCGGATTCAGGTATCGCTCGAGTTCATGAACGACATGACGACCGGTATCTTC
>JAHEKF010000087.1 GCA_024638465.1 Rhodospirillaceae bacterium
GCGCTTCTTGAGAGTTCTTTTGAGGGATGCGAGCGGCCAGCCCGAGCCCGACGCGGCGTACGCGCCGCGGATTCGGCGTCGATAGACCGTCGATTAAACTGTAGTAATGGAAACCGCGTGGGGCTGTTTCGAGTTCGCGCGCCGACGGCGCTTCAGGAGATACGCATGAAAAACAAACTCATTGCGAGCGGCGCCACCCTGGTGTTGAGTCTCGTCTTCGGCATCGGCGCGCTGGTTGCTCAGGACGATAGCGACCCGCGAGAAGAAACGTCACGCTTCATCCCGGTCGACGGCGACGTCCGCAGGCCTGACTTTGCGCTGCTGGACATGCAGGGCGAGACTCGCACGATGGACGAATGGGACGGGCAGGTCGTGCTCGTCGACTTCTGGGCGAGCTGGTGTATCCCCTGCCGTCATGAGATGCCTTACTTCAACGAGCTTCGAGCGAAGTACGGCGATCAGGGTTTCGAAGTGATCGGAATTGCAGCCGACGATGTTGAAAAGGTCGAGGAGTTTCTCGCGGAAGTCCAGGTGGATTTCCCGATCGTCTACGGGGAGATGTTCGACGTCATGGACCTGTCGGCGGACTACGGCAATTCGTTCGGCGGTCTGCCGTTTTCTACGTTCGTCGATCGCGACGGCAACATGCGCTACGTGCAGAAAGCCGGCGAGATGACCTATGACGAAGCAGAGGAAGTCCTGCTGCGGTTGCTGAACTGATTGACTAGATCGCGCAGGTAACTCTCGGCCGGTGCCCGGTCTACACTAGGCGCGTCATGACGGGTACGGAATCTACGAGGAAACGGGCGCAGGCCGAAACGTCGCAGCCCGAGTTGCTCGTCGGTCTCAATGCCGTGATCATCGCGGTGACGCGCGATCAGCCGCGCGTTCTGACGGTCGGGCCGCAGTCCGCCACGCTGGGGACAGCTTCGGAAGGCGTTCCTACAGCATCCCGCGCATTGCCGTTCGGGCCTTTCGATCGCGAGCACGACCGGACGCTCGAGCTCTGCATGGGCGACACGGTGCGAACACAGACCGGAATCGAACTCGGCTACGTCGAGCAGCTTTACACGTTCGCCGATAAGGGGCGGGATCCACGCGAGGCCTCGGGCGGCAGTCGGGTGCTGTCGGTAGCCTATCTCGCATTGCTGCAGGAGACGGCGCTATCCGCGGCCGATGACGCGACCTGGGAGGACTGTTACGAATTCTTTCCCTGGGAGGACTGGCGCAACGGCAAGCCGCCGTTGACAGAGGAGATCGAGGCGCGGCTTCTGGAGTGGGCGGAGAGTGACGCAGCCTCGTCAACGCATTCGGACGCACGCGAGCGTATCGACATCTGTTTTGGCCTGGGCGACGCCGGCTGGGACGCATACCAGGTACTCGAGCGTTACGAGCTGCTGTACGAAGCGAAACTCGTCGCAGAGTACTGGTTCGATCGCGATCAGGCTCCGTCGCAATCTGCCGAGCGTTTCGGCCGCCCGATGGCGTTCGATCATCGCCGCATCCTCGCAACGGGCCTGAGTAGAGTGCGCGGCAAGCTGCGCTATCGCCCGGTTGCCTTCGAGCTCATTCCCGAGACATTCACGCTGCTCAAGCTGCAGCACGCGGTCGAAGCGATCTCCGGTCTCAGGTCGCACAAGCAGAACTTCCGGCGCCTGGTCGAAAAAAGCGGCCTGGTCGAGGGGACCGGGCAACGCGAGGCGAAAACAGGCGGCCGGCCGGCAGAGCTGTTCCGATTCCGGCGGGCGGTCCTGCGCGAGCGGCGCGCACCCGGCGTCGCGACGCTCAGACCGCCGCGCGGCTGATCAGCGCAGCGAGTTCTTCAGGATCAGGGCCGGTGGTGCGTTTCTCGCAAGCTCGGTGTAAAGGTCCATGTGCGCAGGCATCCCCGTCGGGATGTTTCCGCCGCCGAGCACGACGTCGATGTCGCCGTCCCCGTCAACGTCGCCCGCATCCATCGTCATCCAGCGGCCGTTCATGACCTGGCCATTGGTAAAGGGGGCGAAAGAAAAATCGCCGTCGTTGCGCAGATAGGTAAACGACTCGCGCGAACCTGAAGAGAAATCGGGATAGAAGGACGTGGCTGCGATATCGAGGTCTCCGTCCTCGTCGAAATCGGCAGCTTTCGCGATGAAAGCACCGTACATCGGGTAAAAATACGCTTCCTCGAAGATGTAGTTACCACGGTTCAGATAGATGCGTAAGCCATGGTAGTTCTTATTGGTGTTGTAGGGATCGGAATCGACGTTGTCGCCGTTGATGACGAGAACGTCCATCGCGCCATCGGTATTAAAGTCCTGCAACTCGAAATAAGTGTGCCCATAAGCGGGATGCGTTTCGAAGATCGCATGCGATTCGAACCGGTTGTCGCCCTGATTCTCGAGTATGTGCAGCCCCTCCCGCGCATCCGAGAGCAGCGCCATGATGTCGATCAGGCCGTCGCCGTTGAAATCGTATGGCTCGGTTTTTACCGCGCCCGGTAAAGCCATCAGCGTGTGTTCCTCGTAACTCCCGTCCGGCTGTGATTCATACCAGGCGACGCTGCCGAATACGGCGCCGAAGCCGGAGACGACGAAATCGACGATCTCGTCGCCGTTGAGATCGAGCAGATTCATGTCAGCCATTCGATAGAGATTCTCGACCGCGACGTCGAACTGTGCTCCCTCGATTGAGTCATTAACGAGCTCGGCGACCGTGATATGCGCCGGTCGCGCGTCGGATGGTTGCGTCGCGAGCAGGTCGCCGATTGAGCCGACGTACACCCTGCCGTCGACGAACTCGATGTCGACCGGCCGGATCGGCGGCGAAGTGCGCATCGGCGCCACGCGTAGTGTGCCGTCGCCATTCAGGACCGTGAGTGTGCCGGCAACGCCGTCACCGAGGTAGATCTCCTGAGTGGCTTCGCGAATCCGCGTGAGCGTCGTCACGGCAGCCGAAGCCGGGTACTCCGTCTCGACGACCTCGAACTGCGGAAGCTGCCATGTCAGGCCGGGCTTGTCCGCCTGCGGTAACGCTTCAGCCGGTGCCGATTCTATAAAGTAGCTGCGAATCGCGGCCCAGTCGTCTTCGGAAAGTGCTGGCTGCGCCGGAAAAGCATTCTCGCGTTGCAACACAGCGTGCTGCGAGGAGGCGTGTCTCTGCGCGTACTCCGGATCGTCATCGAGGTAGTCGATATTCTCGATCCCGAGCCAGTAACCCATATACCCGAGCGTGACTTCCCAGCTTCGCTTGGTCAGGATCGACGGCTCGGTGGCCAGATGGCAGGCGCTGCAGTACTGATTCGCGAGTTCTTCGCCGCGCGCCAGCAGTTGCTGTGCCTGAAGATTTCGCGACCAGCTCTGATAAGCTGCCACGACGGAGACGAGAAGGGCAATTCCCAGAGCGATCGTAATCCCGAGCCGCGCTCGCTTACGGGCGCTCATTAGCGATCTCCGTGGATTGAACGGACGAAGTCTAGACGCGGCCACAGGCATCGGCAAGACTCTAACCGGACCACGGGCGGCAGGCTGCTCGCCATTAAATCAGCGAGAAGGGGAGGACAGTCACGTGAAGCACTTAAGCCGCAACGCCAGTCTGCCGAGGGGCGTCGCCGTTGTTGTCACTGTATTTGGCGCGGTCATCGCGAGTTTCTCTTCGACTACATCGGCTCAGTTCATTGACGCGGATCACTATCTCGAGTCGCGGCCCGAGAACCTGACCTGGGGCTGGATACCGACGAACAGGAACCCGGTTCTCACGATCGAATCCGGCGCCACCGTACGCATCGATACGCTGTCTCATCACGGCTCCACGCAGGACCAGGATCCGGTTGAATTTCTGGGTGCCTTCGGCGTCGAGCGCGACGAGATTCTGCAGGATGTGATCGATTTCTGGGCGTCACGACCGGAGCGTTCGCGCGACGGCCGAACGGGCGCGCATGTCCTTACGGGGCCGATTGAAATAGCAGGTGCCGAGCCCGGCGACATGCTCGAGATTCAGATACTCGAAGTCAGCACGCGTGTACCTTATGGATTCAACAGCGCCAACGCGCGCGGTGGCGTGCTGGGTGACAGTTATCCGGGCGCGATCTCTGGCGATCGCGGCGCGGATATCGCCGATTCGACGAGAACCCTGATACGAACGACGGTGGCGAACGGCCGCGAGTACGCCATGCTTGGCGACCTGCGCATTCCGCTGGCGCCGTTCATGGGCATCATGGCCGTCGCTCCGCGCAATCCTGTCGTCGGACAGCCGGGAGTGACCGTCGCGGGCGTTCAGAGCTCGCGGCCGCCGGGCGAGTACGGCGGAAATCTGGATATCAAGGTCCTGACTGCAGGCGCGACGCTGTATTTACCCGTTTACCAGGACGGCGCGCATTTCTATACGGGCGACCCGCACGGTGTTCAGGGAGACGGCGAGGTCAGCGGAACGGCGCTCGAGCATTCGCTCACCGGCGTGTTTCGATTCGTGCTTCACAAAGGCAATGCGCCGAGTGCGCCCCGCGCCGAGACGCCGACTCACTATCTGACCGTTGGCATCGACGTCGATCTCGATCGCGCGATGCGCAAAGCCGTTCTGGAAACCGTCGATTTTCTCGTCGCGGAGAAAGGACTCACGCCAAAGGAAGCATTCACACTCGCGAGCCTGTCGGTCGACTTTACCGTTGCCGAGGCAGTCAATCTCACCCAGGTGGTTGCGGCGTCGATCCCGAAATCGTTGTTCGCGAATTAGCGAGCGAAAAACCCTCAGGCATCGGCGCGATAGCGGCGAACGAAACGACTGAGAATCTTCTGGGCGTAGGGCGTCTGCTCGTCCGCAACCGTCGAGATTAATTCGTCGGCCGTCTCTGGCGGGAAATAGCCGTGATTCTTATAGACGTTTATTCGAATCGTGAACCCCTGAAGATCGCCTTCCGGATGGAACTGCGTCGCGTAGACATTCTCTCGCAACCGGAACATCTGAACCCGGCAGGCGGCTGACGATGCGAGCAACACTGTTCCGGGGGGTACGTCGTCACAGGCCTCCTTGTGACCCAGCAGCACGCGGAATGAATCCGGAAATCCGTCGAGCAGCGGATCCGCCTTTCCGCTGCCGGTCAGGGCAATATCGGCGCCTCCAACCGGCTCCGCGTACCTCGTCGAGATCGACGCACCGCAGTACATTCCAAGCAGCCCGTTGCCCGAGCAGGCGCCGAGAAACGGGAAATCGGCATCGACGACGCGAGCGAAGAGCGCCATGAAATCTGCTTCGATACGTTTTTGAATGTCGCTCTTGGCGGCTTCCGCCGTGCTGACATCGAATGGACTCCCGCCGACGATAATCGCGCTGTATTGGCCGAGATCGATCTCAGGCAGGCCGCTGCGTTCGACGCGCGCCCGCGCGATTTCACTGTCGCGCAAACCGCCATACTCGCGAATGGCGCGAAGCTCGTCGTCGGCCGCGGCATCCTCGGGCCGCAGCTGAATGATCAGAAAGGGCTTGGTCACGGGCGCAGATTCTAGCCCACCGCTGCGATCGACAGGCCAGCGGGTTTTTCTGTGCTATACTGGCAGGCCTCTTATACTCATATTGAGCACAAGTAGGGACGGTCATGCAGGAATCACTCGCCTATACGCCCGCAGTTGCCGCGGCAACGGCAGGAATCTATGAACGCCTTCGCGACGTCATCCCCGACATCGAATGGCCGGTTCATGCCCCCTATGTCGCGAGAATCAATGAGCTCAAGGCCGAGCGCAACGCGATCCTGCTGGCCCATAACTACCAGACGCCGGAGATCTATCATGGTGTCGCCGACTATACGGGCGACTCGCTGGGCCTCGCGCAGAAGGCGACGGATACCGACGCCGACATCATCGTGCTCTGCGGTGTTCATTTCATGGCTGAGACGGCCAAGATTCTGAACCCCGACAAGACGGTGCTGATCCCGGATCTCGAGGCCGGATGCTCGCTCGCGAGCTCCATTACGGGTGCCGATGTGCGAGCGATGAAAGAAAAATACCCCGGCGTTCCGGTTGTGTCGTACGTCAATACGAGTGCGGACGTCAAAGCCGAAACCGATGTCTGCTGCACTTCCGGAAACGCACTCAAGGTCGTCGAGTCTCTCGACAGCGACCGCGTGATATTTCTGCCGGACGCGTACCTCGGCCGCTACGTCGCTCAGCAGACCGATAAGGAAATCATTCTCTGGGAAGGCAGTTGCGAGGTGCACGAACGCTTCACGGCCGATGAGCTGCGCGAATACCGCAAGGCGACACCGGATATCCAGATTATCGCGCACCCGGAGTGTCCTCCCGATGTGCTCGATGAGGCGGATTTCGTCGGCTCGACATCGGGAATGATCAACTATGTCGATAGTCAGCGGCCGCAACGTGTCGTCATGATCACCGAGTGCTCGATGAGCGATAACGTTGCAGTCGAGTTCCCGGACGTGAATTTCATACGACCCTGTAACTTGTGCCCGCACATGAAACGGATCACATTGCCGAAAATTCTGCATTCGCTCGAGACGCTCGAATACGAAGTGCTGGTTGAGCGAGAGATGGCGGAGCGTGCATATGGCTCCGTGAAACGCATGCTGGAAATCAGGTAGAGCGACAGCGTCATGACTACGAAGCGACAACACTCAATTCTGATTGTCGGCGGCGGGATCGCCGGCCTCAGCACGGCTTTGCGTCTCGCCGACGAAGGTCACACGGTTCAGGTTCTGAGCAAGACCGAACTAGCGAACACGGCAAGTTTCCAGGCGCAGGGTGGTATCGCAGCCGTCATCGATTCCGAGGATTCGCTTAGCTCCCATCACGACGACACCGTTGTCGCCGGCGCGGGGCTTTGTCACTCGGATACTGTCGCTCAGGTAGTTAGCGAAGGTCCCGAATGTATCGCCTGGCTCGAGCACCACGGTGTCGAATTCACTCGTGATGGCGACCAGTTGCATCTGACGCGAGAAGGCGGGCACAGCAATCGCCGCATCGTTCATTCGGATGACGCCACCGGCATGGCGGTCATGGGTGTCCTGGTTGACCGCGTGCGGCGGCACCCTTCGATCGGAATTCTCGAGAACCGATTCGTCGTCAATCTCGTGACGTCACGAGAGCTGGGACTGAAAGGACGAAACCGCTGCGTCGGCTTGCGCGTGCTCGACAGTACTGCGGCCGTCGTCGAGACGCTATGGGCGAGCGCCGTGGTGCTGGCGACCGGCGGCGCATCCGGAATTTACCAGCACGCAACGAACGCTTCGACCGGCGACGGAATCGCGATGGCCTGGCGGGCAGGGTGCTCCGTCGCCAATATGGAGTTCGTGCAGTTTCACCCGACCTGCCTGTATGGTTCGAATTCGCGTTCGGCGCTCATCAGCGAGGCGGTCCGCGGCGAGGGCGGCAGATTGCTGCTTCCCGACGGCAGCCGCTTCATGCCTCGTCATGACCCGCGTGCCGAGCTCGCGCCGCGAGATATCGTGTCGCGCGCGATCGTGAAAGAACTCGCCGATCGCAATCTCGACTGTGTCTATCTGGACATCAGTCACAAGCCCGCCGCGTTCATTCGTGAGCATTTCCCGAACATCCTGAAGCTCTGCGCGGATAACGGTATCGATATGACGCGGGAACCGATACCGGTTGTGCCCGCGGCACACTACACCTGCGGCGGCATTGTCACGGATCGGCACGGACAGACGGATATCGAGCAGCTCTATGCCGTCGGTGAATGCAGTTTCACGGGTTTGCATGGTGCCAATCGTCTCGCAAGCAACTCTCTGCTCGAAGCGCTCGCTTTTGCCAAGACGGTCAGCGGAAAGATCTCCGAGCAGATCAGCGAATCGAGGGCGCCGCTGCCGCGCCTGCTCGACGATTCGACATTCGGCGAATCGACACGCCACCCGGCGCTCGAGCGTCAGGCACGACGACTTCGTCGCCTGATGTGGGAGAACGTCGGCATCGTTCGCTCGCGCGAGAGCCTGGAAGCGGCGGCGCGCCGCATCCGGGAGATGGGCGACAAACTCGATCGGGACTGGAACGATGGGCGTCTTCGCGCCGATGTGCTCGAACTGCGCAATCTGGTCACTGTTGCCGAGCTCATTACGAGGAGCGCGCTGCAGCGGCAGGAGAGTCGCGGGTTGCACTTCATCAGCGATTATCCAGGCACCGCCAGCGAACCCCGGGACACGGCGCTACTTCCCGAGCAGGTATAGACCGGGCGCGGAATTCGCTGCCGCACGGTGTCGCCGACG
>JAHEKF010000088.1 GCA_024638465.1 Rhodospirillaceae bacterium
CAGAGCCTCAAGGACTTCAGCCGCCTGGACCGTGCTCAGCGTGATGAGTTCAACGTGAATGAAGGTCTCGACAAGACCCTGCTGATCGCCAGGAACAGGCTCAAGAACAAGGCCACTATCCATAAGCATTACGGTGATGTGCCACCGGTATATTGCTCGCCATCACAGATCAACCAGATCTTCCTGAACCTGTTGACGAACGCTGCGGACGCCATCGAGGAAAGCGGTGACATAGTAATTCGCACGGTCGTGGAAGATGACGAGGTGCGTGTGAGCATTGCTGACACCGGAGCCGGCATGCCGGCGGACGTGCTTGCCAGAGTCCGCGACCCGTTTTTCACTACAAAGGAAGTCGGTAAGGGAACCGGCCTGGGATTGTCGATCGTGGACCAGATTGTGACTTCGCACGGGGGTGATCTGCTCATCGACTCGGAGCCGGGCAAAGGCACCACCGTAACGGTGGTTCTGCCACTGAATGCGGACTCTTCGACGAACGAGGTCGGGGAATCCGGATCCGCCGATACGGTTACTGCGGTCGATGCCGCCAATGACCCGGACATCGAGACGTCGGCCGAGGATACGGCCGGGCACGACGGGATACCGGGAGACGTTCCTGAGCGAGCATCCGTTTGACAGGCTTACCGGGTAAAGGCACGACATGAGAGAAAAGGCACGCATACTGTTTGTCGACGACGAGAAGCGCGTCCTCAATGCCATGCGCGGCCTGTTCCGACGCGAGTACGAGCTGTTCCTCACCAGCGAGGGCGCCGAAGCGATTCGAATTGCCAGTGAGAACGCAATCGACGTGATCGTCGCCGACCAGCGCATGCCGGGCATGACCGGGATCGAGGTGCTGGAACAAATAAAAAAGCGTTCGCCCCGCACGGTAAGAATTCTCCTGACCGGCTACGCGGACTCAGGCGCGGTGGAAGGGTCGATCAACCTGGGTGAAGTTTTCCGTTTCCTCAGTAAACCCTGCCCGCCGAGCGTGCTACGCGAAACCCTGAGTCTCGCAATTTCCGCTGCCCGTACCAGGCCCGAAATAACTGCAGCGCCGCCTGAAGCGGTCGCCACTCCGAAACCGGTGCCACAGCCCGACGCGGCTGCAGCCCGAAGCCCGCAGCCCGCAGCAACGGTGCCCGCGGTCGAGCCGGTAACGGCCGCGACGACCACGTTAGGCGATGACGAACAGACCCAGCCAAACCTGCCGATACTGGACGGGTCGCCGATCGCGGCCAGTTCCGATCGATCGGCCGGCCACTGGCAATCGGTCACAAATGTCGTCATGTCCGAAGACACTGTCGAGGAAGACCAGGGACACCTTGGGCTCACGTCGTCGACGCTGGGCCTGGAAGATATCACCGTCGTCGTATTTACGGTCGATTCGGAGTTCGCCGCCAACGTTATACGAGCGGTGTCCACGGACCGCAAAATGATGCTTGCCACCACACTCGTCAAGGTCGCGCAATTCATCGAACAGGAGAGTGCCGGCGTCCTTGTCACAGACTTCACGACCGATAAGGCGATGTTGCAGAAGATCATCTCAGCCCTCAAGAAACACATGCCCGGGCTCGTCACGATCGTCGTCAGCGACGGCAGGGACACGACCGACATGATCAACCTGATCAACTACGGGCAGGTCTTCCGTTACGTGCTCAAGCCCGTCGACCCGGGCGACCTTCGGCGACAGATCAATGCGGCCATCGTTCGCCACCTGTATCTCCTGAATAACCCTGAGTCCGCCAAGCGACATGAGGTGGAAGTCGTCCCGGACAGTGGGGAGACGACAAATACCGTAAACGAATTCGTCAAAAGGATCCGCCTGCGACGAGTGAGCGGCGACGATCCGTCGGGCAGCACACATTGATACCCGGAGCTCCACGATGACGGAAGTAAGAGACAACAGCTCGCTGCCGCTCCTGCTAGGGATCACCGGCGCCGTGCTCGCCGTCGTAGTCGGTGGCTGGTTCCTGCTCTACCGGCAGGACACCGCGGTGAATGTGGACGCCGATGCGGACGCGATGGGCGGGATGACAAGTATCGGGGAAGTCCCGGGTCCGGGTACAGGTTCCGAATCGATCGAAGGGAGCGCCGACGACATGCGCAAGGCTGGGCCGCCGAACGTCGATGCCGAGCTTGCCAAGGCGCGTCTTGCGGCAGACGCCGACATCCTCGTCATGCCGGCATCGCAAAGCGCACTCTATTACTACGGGCGTATCCTCGAGGCCAACCCGCACCACGCCGTTGCCAAAGCCGAAATGGACGCAATCCTGGTTCGCGTCGCCCAGTTGACCGCAACACACCTGGAGGGCGAGGAGTACCACAAAGCCTACGAAATGGCGGCGCTCGTTGCACAGTACAGGCCGGACCACGATCTTGTATTCGAAACACAGCGGGCAATTGACGAGCACACCGAGCAGCTCGTCGAACAGGCCATCCGGGACGCACAGGCAGGTAACGACGGGGAAGCGCTGGAGGCGCTGGCCGCAGCCGAAGCGCTACCCGCAAGAAATCCCAAGTATTTCGCGGCGATTCACGATTCCATCGACGAAATCAGCGAGGTACGGGAGGCTGCCGAACGAGACCGTGCCCGACGCGCAAACCTGGCTGAGAACCAGGCCAAAGCTGCCTGGATCGAAAGTGTTCGCGCGGCAATTGGACGGGGAAATCTCCTGACCCCGGCCGGCGCCAGCGCAGGTGACCTGTTGGCCGAAGACAATGACTGGAACGACGAGCGCAAGCGCCTTACCGGCGAATTCGTCGCGGCGTTGCTCGACGCCGCCCATGCGGCCATCGGCGACAAGGAGCTGGCGGATGCCGAGACTATTCTCGCCGAAGTCGGTCGGATCGATCCCGATGCCGACGGGATCGCGGACGCACGCGGCAACCTGAATAACGCGCTCGTCGCAGAGCGCTCTAACCGGGTCCTGGGCACCGGGGAACTCGTCTACGTCAAGACGGTACCGCCGCGCTACCCGGTACGTGCAGCGCAACGCGAGATCACCGGCTGGGTTATCGTCGATTTCACGGTTACGCCGGAAGGGAACACCACGAATATCGCGGTGCGCGAGGCAGAACCGGAGAAGGTGTTCGATCGCGCCGCCGTCAACGCCGTCGAGCAGTGGTTGTTCGAGCCCATTGAGTACCGCGGTCAGATCATCAGCCAGCGGGCTGCTACGAAACTCGTCTTCGCGCTGGATTAGGGGCGACCTTCGATACCTGCAGGTCGCGCCATAGCTCTGGCTTTGTCTTTCGGGGAACACGGGCAAGAACTCCGCCTTCGGAAGCCGATTGACAAAGTAGCGTCCTATCCGCGGAAACTGTTATGTAGTCGGTCGCGTTTGTGCAATCGAAGTGCTTACCTTGCACGCAAGGCAGTTCGCGTTGGGAATAATGGCCGTGTGTGAACTTTTTGCAATATCGAGCAGGTATCCGACCTCGGTCGGTTTCTCACTGGAAACGCTTGCCCGGCGCGGCGGTCGTAGCGGGCCACACAAGGACGGCTGGGGCGTCGCTTACTTCGAAGAACGTGATGTCTTCCTGCTTCGCGAACCGAGCCCGGCCGCGGAAAGCGACCTGGTGAGGTTCATGGAAGTCAACGGGCCACCGAGTAATCTCGTGCTCTCCCACATCCGCCTCGCCACTCAGGGCGAACCCGCACTTCGCAATACCCAGCCATTCCAGCGCGAGCTGAGTGGTCGGGCACACGTCTTCGCGCACAATGGCAATATGCCGGGCGCCAGGGAGGCGTGCAGTCCGAAATCACGCCGATTCACGCCGGTCGGCGAAACCGATTCCGAATTTGCGTTTTGTTGCCTCCTCGAGCGCCTTGGCGACCTGTGGGACCGGGGTAACGGCGAAGCGCCGTCTGTCGACGCGCGTCTCGGCGTTGTCGCGGAATTCGCGGCCTCTTTGCGCTCATTGGGGCCATCCAATTTTGTTTACTCCGACGGTGACGCACTGTTCGTCCACGCGCATATCCGCAAGCAGGAAGATGGCGACGACCGTCCACCGGGTTTGCACCTGCTGGTTCGTTCGTCCAATGAGCAAGCGGTCGACCTTACGCAATCCGGTGTAATGCTGGCACCTGTCGCCCAGGAACTTGCGCTCGTCGCCAGCGTTCCGCTAACCGATGACGAACCGTGGGAGCCGATCGCCGAGGGCGAGGTCATCGCATTGAAGCAGGGGTGCGTCTGGGCACGCGTTCCGGCTTCGCCATGTTCCGGCGTTCAAATCAACGTCGCCGGTCAGTCGAACGAGGCTCGACCCTGATGTGGAACATCCGAAAACAAGAGAGGCCCCCGAAGGGGCCTCGTTTGTGATGCTCATGCTCTCTCGCCCTTTCAACTAACGCCACGGGCGAAGTCTCGTGAGCTTCCGCGGCGGCGGCGCTGATCCGGAGATTGCGGCCAGATCAGCGCCAGCACGTTGGTGATCACCGTCTCCGGTGACCATCGCACGATTCAGCGCAAGAGGGGTTGGATCTACCTCTTTCGCAGCGCCGGGAACGATGGCCGACGCTGCGCCATGCTGAACCGTCGATTACTGCGCAGTGACGTGATCGGAAACCAACACACCGAGGTGGTTGGGTTGGATTCCTACCAGTGTCCAAAGGCCTCCCGACCGAACATCCCCGCCAGCCGAAGAAAGATCGATCGTGAGCTCACCCATCGTCGCGTGGCCGGTGTTGTAATTGACGCTCGAGGGAATTCCGGTAACAAACACCGTATCAGCGCCAGGAACGTAGCGCTGCGCTGCGACCGAGACGTCGTCCGCATACAGCCAGCCTGATCCCATGACGGATCCTGTGACATCGACGAAGTCACCCGGGTTCATTCCGCTGAGCATGGCCTGAGAAGCTACGACGACCTGGCCCATTGCCGTGAAAACGCCGTTGATCGCATCAATCGACTCGACCGGTCCCGAAAGAACGAGAGTTCCGCTGCCGTGAATTTCGGCGGCGCCGGAACCATGAATTTCGGCAGCGCCGGAGCCATGGATTTCGTTGATCCCCGAGCCATGGATTTCGTTGATCCCCGAGCCATGGATTTCGTTGATCCCCGAGCCGTGGATTTCGTTGATCCCCGAACCGTGGATCTCGTTGATCCCCGAACCGTGGATCTCGTTGATCCCCGAGCCATGGATTTCGTTGATCCCCGAACCGTGGATTTCGTTGATCCCCGAGCCATGGATTTCGTTGATCCCCGAACCGTGGATCTCGTTGATCCCCGAACCGTGAATCTCGTTGATCCCCGAACCGTGGATCTCGTTGATCCCCGAACCGTGGATCTCGTTGATCCCCGAACCGTGAATCTCGGCGGTACCCGAGCCATGGATTTCATTGACGCCCGAGCCGTGAATCTCCGCGGTACCCGAGCCATGGATTTCATTGACGCCCGAGCCGTGAATCTCCGCGGTACCCGAGCCATGGATTTCATTGACGCCCGAGCCGTGAATCTCGGCGGCACCCGATCCGTGTATCTCTGCCAATGCAGACGATGAGATGAAAGCCACGGACAAAGCACCAATAGCCGCCAAAGCCCTGGAAAGTTGCTTCGTAAACATGTATCGCTCCTTTCTTTAACGGGAGCTACCGCCCTCCCTTTCGTCGATAGCTCCGCTGTCCCCGGCTCAACCCGCCGGTTGCTTCTTTTCCAACCCCCAGCGCCATCAGCCCTAATATGCTGATAAACCCTGGTCTATCCCCGCGCACGTCCTGCTGGCGGGGCAATTCTTTACCCCTTGTGGGGCTAGTCCTCTTCGTGTTGCTCCAACCCTCGCTCGACCAAAATGTCTCTCAGCGACGATTTGTCTTCTTTGGACTCGATGTAGTGATATATCCCCAGTCCGGTTTCTTTCACCTCTATGCTCGTATCATCGCTGCCTTTCTTCTCACGAGCCATGTCTTGCTTGGCGATCCAGTTATCTATGTATTCGAGCAGTTCCTGGCCGGAGTTCTTGCAAAGCTCTTGAAGCTCCGAGAGTTCGTCGTCCGTCCATCTCCTGTTAGCCGATACGACTCTTTCCAGCAATGCTCCTCCCTGCGATTTCTTTTCGATATTGCCGGCTGCGGTCAGGAAGAAATTGTGCGAGATGATGCCAAACCTCTCGATCAACTCCGGCGATAATCCCGTCGGCTCGAACGATCGACGCACTGCCTTTACCAAACCTGGCTCCGGCTCGGCAATCGCGCCCGATGCAAGCAAGACCTCGAACATCTGCCGGGGCGCCATATCGGCCCCGTAGGTCTTGACCAGGGTCTTGAACGACGGCGAATCCTCACCGTTCGCGTCATATGGCAGTACGAGTGGCACCCCATATGGCCCCTGATACACCGGGTCGCTGTACCAACCCATGAGCACCTTGCTCGGCCTGGAGAAGCCTTTGCTCTCGACTTCCGAGCTCGTTGCTCGAACCAATACGTTTTTTACCTCCTTTCTCGTCAGCCCCGTCAAAACCGCGACACGAGACTGGTTTATTCTCTCCCCCTGCATGTAGTGGCGAATCGCCATCTCCACGTAGACATCCTTGCAAACCTCGGTGAAGTCCCCGTGCGTCACGCCCTGATTGATGAGAAGCTTCACGAGCGGTTTCAACATCATCCGGACGGCATGCCTGAGATTCCTCTGGACCTCGCCACTCATCCTTGTCTCTCTCTTTTAGAATATGTCAAAGTAACCCAAAAAAATACCGTTTTACATGATGTTGCGGAAATTACTAATGAAACGAAGTGAAGGACCTCGGTAATTAATTCCCGAAGACTTCCCGGGTTTGCTGAACCTGTTTCTGTAAACCCTTGATTACGTTGTACTATGACAAGATGGTACGGAACACCCACATATAGCCGAAATCGACCGGCTGGCTGCCGCTGATCGCGACCGAACGTCTGTGGCTAAGCCCGATTGCCCAATTGGACGAAAGAAGAGCGCAAATTTGCGCAATCTGGAAGCTTTCTATGACTACCGGGCGACCGAATCCGACCGGCTGAGGTGCCTGGAATAATGGTAGTCGAGCGGCATAGGGGCCCAGCCTTCGATGTCTGCCGCCACCATGTGCTTGGTCACATAGAAGTACAGCGGGATGACCGGGTGGTCCTCGAGAGAGATTCTCTCGACTTCCTCGAGGTAGCTGCGACGTGCAACCCGATCCACTTCCGTAGCCGCCCGGTTCAATAGCTTGTTGACTCGCGGATTCGAGTAGCCGGTCAGATTCTGCGGGTTGTCAGCTTCGAACAACTGCAGGAACGTATAGGCATCGTTATAGTCGCCCGCCCAGCTCAGACGAAATACCTCGGTGATCTCCATTGCCTGGATATTGGCCAGCATTACCTTGAGTTCTTCATTGACCAGCCGCGCTTCAAGGCCAAGAGCGTCGCGCCACATCGCCTGGATGGCCAGGGCGATCTTTTCGTGGCCTCCCATCGTGTTATAACGCAGCTCGATCTCGACGGGATTGCCCGGTCCATACCCGGCCTCTTCGTACAATCGCCGAGCTTCGGCAACGCGCTGTTCCTGGGTCCAGTCCCTGTAACTGACTGACTGCGACGCGTAATTGTCGATGCCCGGTGGCACCCACCCGTAGGCCGGCGCTTCGCCCCGACCCAGGATCTTCGTCACCAATACTTCTCGATCAATAGCCATGGATAGCGCTTTTCGGAGTTCGAGATTATCGCGAAACCGGGGCTTGGTGAGATTGAAGCCGTAGTAATAGACGCCGAGCGCAGGAGATACCCTCAACTGGTCAGCGTAGTCTTGCTTCAT
>JAHEKF010000153.1 GCA_024638465.1 Rhodospirillaceae bacterium
TTTCAGATCCTCGGGCAGGGCCGCATAGGCCGCATATTGGTCGGCGAAATAGGTATTGCCCCCGCCATTCGCCGGAATTTCGAGCGCATGCAACACGGCGGCGCGCGGTGGAATGTCGATATACGTCATATCGCCGTGCCAGACGGCTTCACCCGCCCCTAGCCCGCCGATGGGCTTGCCGTTCTCGATCACGTTGGAGATCACGTTGATCTCGGGAAACTCCTTGTTGAAAGGCTCCCCGTACGGATTGGGTCCCGGCGGGTCTATATCGCCAAAATTCCTGCTAAAGGCGATGAGCTCGGGATCGGAAAGCGTTTGCCCGTGCGCGACCAGCACGAGGCGGCGGTCCAGAGCCTCGCAGAGCGCATTGCGTTCCTCCGGCGAAAGCGGCTTGGACAGATCCAGGCCACGGATTTCGAAGCCCAGCGTCTCCAGATTGTGGGTTGCGACCGCCAGTTTACATTCCCTTAATGGACTCGGAGTTACCTCGGATCAACGTGTCAGTTGCCGCGGCCGATCGTGAACGGGCGCCAGTCGCCACGGCTCAAAACGCCAGCCGTGTCGCATTGCTGATGCCGGCCTTCGTAACTGCGCGACCGATTACCGTAGACCGGCTCGACAGCCTGGCGTCGAGCATAGAGGCACTAGTAGGGGTAACCCTCGAGCCTTGGCGAGTTGAGCTTGAACTCATGCGGCTTACCGAATTCATCGCCAATCGGCATGCTGACCTTCGGCAGACTCTCCTGGTCTAGTACCTGGTCCTCCGAAATCACGTCATTGATAAAGAGCAGGTAGGCCGTCAAAGAGTAGACCTCATCGGAGGTCAAAGTCCCCTCGAGCCCAAGTGGCATGCCGCGATTGACGTAATCCCAGACCGTCGTCGCATACGGCGAGCGCAATGGCAGGATGCGTTCCTTTTCCCAGACCGGAAGATCCGCGTCTCGCTGCGATCGCAACGCTGGCGCCAATCCCCCCATGCCCTCTGCGCCATGGCAGCCGATGCACGCCTTCTGCACGTAGAGCTGCGCTCCTTCCTCGGCGGTGCCGCTACCGGGCGGGAGTTCCTCTCCTGTAGAACCAATCGAGATGTCCATGAGGCGGAGTTCTTCCGCGGTCGGCGTGCGTCCTACGCCATAGGTGGGTGACTGCGCGATCGCAGGGCTCCCCACGAGGCTCGCCAGCAGCAGCGGTAACGTGACAACCTTCAGCGGGTTGGGCACCTCGAGCCTCTTACGCGAGCCCATTGGTCACGCTCCCGTCACTAGCGATCTTCCAGGGCATGATGCTGTTATCCAGTCCGGGCACCCGGTAGTTCCGCTCGACGGGTACGTTCCACCAATTGGCGATCTCCTCCCGCAGTGCCTGCCGCTGCCCGATCTCGTCGGTGCAGCGCGACATGATCTCGGTCTCGGTTCCATCCCATCGCCACTCGTAGCCGAAGCGGACGTGCGCCATGCGTTCCGGCGTGTTCTTCAATTGGGCGCGGTTCCACGTTCTCCCGCCATCGGTGGATACTTCGACGGTATCGACGGCGCCACCGCCTGACCAGGCGAGCCCGCTGATCTCATAGTATCCGGGGCCATCCAGCTGCTGTGTGCCGGACGGGAACGTGATGACCGACTTCGGCCCGATCTGCTCGCCGAGTGCGAGCTCTTCGTCGCTCCGGCGCAGATGCCCGAACTCGTTGTAGTTCATGTAAAACCGGTCGACGACCTTGATGCGCCGCAGAAATTTCGTGTGGTATATGCCTTCGAAGCCGGGAACCATGATGCGCACCGGGAACCCTTGCTGTGGCCGCAACGGCTCGCCGTTCATGCCGTAGGCGATGAGGCAGTCGTCCATCCCCTTGGCGATGGGTATGCTCGATGCGCCCTTAACTTCCTCGGCGCCTTCGGCGACGAACCATTTCGCACTGCTTTTCAGGCCGCATTCGTTGAGCAGCGTGGACAGCAGCACTCCGGTCCACTCAGCGCAGCTTGTCATCCCGTGCGTCTCCTGCACGGTCTTTTGCGTCGGACGGTGCCGGTTGCCCG
>JAHEKF010000004.1:0-43167 GCA_024638465.1 Rhodospirillaceae bacterium
ATCGCGGACCAGTTGTCCGCCGCCTTCGTAGACAGTCGTCGCGTCGATACCGGCGGCCGCCAGCGCGGCCGAATTCGCGAAGCCACGACGATAATTCTGCTGAATGTAGACGGGGATATCCGGTAGCAGCGCGTCGAGTTCTGCGCGAGTGAATACCGCGCTGTCATCGGCAAACTGAGAAAAGTTCCAGCCGCCGACGACACCAACCCATTCGCCCTCGGGCAGGATTGCGGCACGCTCTGCGAGGATAGCCAGCGCTTGCTCGCGCGATTTGATCCCGTCCCAGCGCACATGCCGATACCAGTCACGACTCGCGCGAACGAAATGCATGTGATTGTCGATCAGGCCGGGCACCACCGTTTGACCGCCGAGGTCCGTGACTTCCGTATCCGCACTCGCGAGGCCGAGAATGTCGTCGCTGTTGCCGACCGCAAGAACACGATCTCCTTCTATTGCGATCGCTTCCACGATACTGAACCCGGAATCGGCGGTCAGGATCTGCCCGTTCGTCAGGATCCAGTCCGCACCGGCTTGTGTCTCGGCTGCGGGTGGCGCAGCAGGCGGCTGTGCATTCGGCTCCGGCGCATTGCATGCAGCAATGAACAGCCCGACCCCGATAATGCCCATAGCGTTTCGTATCGCGCGCACAGAATGTCTCCTATCTAAAGTATTTCGTAACTGCGCTTCGAATGGCTCAGCTTGATGGTCATCGAGCCCTCGCACAGAAGCCATGGCCGAACTTCGCAGACTCGCGCGCCTGACGCATGCATTGGATCTTCAGCGGCGATCGCCTTGGCCGCTTCGAGATTCTCCGCGCGAATGATCACCATTCCTTCGCCGCGCCACTCCTGTTCATCATCGGTCCAGAAAGGCCCTGCCCCGAACATGATGCCGCGCTTCTCCAGCGAGATCTGAAACGCGAGGTGTTCATCCAGCATCTCCATGACGGGGCCGAGGCCGTCAGCCGGTCGCGTGAAGACCGCGTAGAGTTGCTTGCGAAGCATGCCCTCGCAGGCGTTGCGGACATCCTGAGCCTGAATCTTCGGTTCTGACACGATTTTGCTCCCCTTGCGATCGAGCGTGTTGGCCGTAAGATTACCTCAACCCGTTGACCGGAAGCCGGAAACGGCTGACGGATTCGAAGCGACAACAACGAGCCGAACCTCTGATCCACGCATTGGTCTGAGATGAACATGCAGCAGGCAGCACTAACGAAAGCCAAATCCGCGCTACTGGCGCTCGGTCTGCTGGCGTTCGCTTGTCGTTTCGCGATACCGCCCGGGTATATGCCCGCGCCGCTGCACGAGGGCGGACCGATCGTCTTCTGTCCAGCGGGCCTGCCATCCGGATTCGGCGAGAATGCCGGGCACGATCACGATGGCGACCACAGCCCGGGCAGCGAAGACTCCGCCTGGGAGCACTGTCCCCTGGGCGCATTGTTCGACGCGGACTCGGTTACGACCGAGATCGTCCTGGCGCTACCGACGCGACAGCTGCATACGCGTTCGGCGTTCGCGGCGGATCGGCTCGTCTCGATCACGCGCGCCCCGTTTCAGGCCCGCGCACCCCCGGTACTCGACTTAATCGTCTAGCTAGATCTCTCCATCGACGCGATCGCTGCCGCGATTGCGTCGCTGCTGTCGATAGTCGAATACAGGGAAATCATCATGTTGATTCGTTGGGGCCTGGCGACTCTGTCGCTTTCCGGGCTAATTTCTATCGCTTCTGCGCAGACGCATACCCATGTCCGTGCGGATGACCACGCGCCGATCGGCGTTATGGCCGATCATTACCATGAGGCGGGCGAGTTCATGTTCTCCTACCGCTATATGTCGATGTCCATGCAGGGCAATCTCGACGGCGGTACCGCTCTGGCGCCCGCTACGATCGCGACAACCATTCCGAACCGCTTCTTCGGAAGACCCATGCAACCGCCCACGTTGCGCGTCGTCCCGACCGAGATGACGATGGCAATGCAGATGCTTGGGCTCATGTACGCGCCGTCGGACAGTGTCACCCTCATGGCGATGTTGAATCATGTCGATAAGGAAATGGACCACGTCACGTTTCAGGGCCCGGCAGGAACGACCGAGCTCGGCAGATTCACTACACGTGCATCGGGACTGGGCGACGCGTCCGTCTCGGCATTGATCCGCGTAACGGAATCTGAATCTTCGCGCCTGCACCTGACGATCGGCATCTCCATACCGACAGGAGATACCGATGCAGCAGGAACCGTGCTCGCGCCAACCGGGATGCAACCGACGCTGCGTTTGCCTTATCCGATGCAACTGGGTTCCGGCAGCTACGACGTTCTCGCGGGCCTTACCTACTCTCGTTTCCATGGCGACTGGAGCTGGGGCAGCCAGTGGCGCAGTTCAATCCGGACCGGCGACAACGACGAAGGCTATACCTTTGGCGATGAGCATCGACTAACGGCCTGGTACAGCCGCGTAATCGGCGAAGGCTGGAGCTGGTCGACGAGACTCGAGTACTACGACCGCGACAATGTCGACGGAATCGATGCCGCGATCGTCGCGCCCGTGCAGACAGCCGATCCGCTGAATCAGGCCGCGACACGCTTCGATGCCGGGCTCGGACTCAACTGGGCGAGCGACTCGGGGCACCGCGTTGCGCTGGAAATGCTGATCCCGCTCGAACAGGATCTCGCCGGGCCGCAGCTCGAGACGGACCGACAGCTGACGCTCGGTTACCAGTACTCGTTCTGACCGCCCTCCCCCGATGTCGGTCACAACGGTGACCGACGCGGGAGGGCCCGGATCGTGCGTCGAGCGTCGTAAACGAGGAGCGTGCCATGGACGGCCTGACGCGGCGAGGACACGATTCGAGCCGAGACAGGACGTCGAGGCGACATCAAGTGAGAGGAAGCTATCCGGGTCCGAGCATCTGCTACCGTGGCCAGGCGCGGCTGAAGCCGCTCGTGTCGCTAGTATGGGGGGACGACAGTGACGGTCAGACCGTCGAGCTCGTCGGTCATCGAGATCTGACAGGTGAGCCGGCTGGTCTGGTTGCGCTCGTTAGCGGAATCGAGCATGGCGTCTTCCAGTCCATCCATCGGCGGCAGCTTCGGCAGCCACGCAGGATCGACGTGAGCATGACAGGTCGCGCAGGAGCACGCGCCCCCGCACTCGGCCTCGATGCCTGCGATGCCGTTCATGGTCGCACCCTCCATGACGGAGTAGCCGACAGGGACGTCAATCTCCTCGCGCGTACCGTCGGGCTGCACGTAGACAACGATAGGCATAGTTCTTCCAGGATGCGGTCGGACGGTCGACCGGCTGCGCAGTATGCCCGCGACCCGGACGGCCGGCAACAGCTACCAGGGGATCACCGAGCCGTCGTAATTCCGCGGCCGCCCGTCATAACTTTCGTCGAGCCCGGCGATGACGTCAGCGATCCCTGCTGCGGCTTCGGCTGGCGTCTTTGCCTGGGCAACCAGGCCGGGTCGCGCGACAGAGAGCATGTCGGTCGCGACGATGCCGGGCGCGATCAGCGCAACGATGATTCCATCTTCTGAAACCTCGGCTCTGATCTGACGCATGGCTTTATTGAGTGCAGCTTTGCTGGTGCCATAAATAATTCCGCCGCCCGGCCGGCCTTCTCTCGAAACGACACCTGCACCGCTCGTGATCGAGACGATCTTGCGCTGATCGCTCGCTGCCACATGATCCGCGAAGGCCTCGGCCAGTTTCATCGGCGCGAATACATTGACCGCCATGACCTGTTCGAATGTCGCCGAACTCAGCGATCCCCAGCTTTGCGACTCGATATCGCCGTAAACACCGGCGTTGTTGATGAGTATGTCGATCGGGGTACCGCGATAGGCATCTGCAAGCTCCGCAATACGCGCTTCGTCGGTAACGTCGAGTTGCTCGATGAAGAGATGTTCGTAATTTCCGCCGAGGCTCGTCAACTCCGTCGCGCGGGCGGGCGTACGAACCGCCGCGAGTACGTTGTATCCCTCGCCGAGGTAATGCGTGGTCAGAGCCAATCCGATGCCGCGGTTGGCGCCCGTCACGAGCACCGTCGGTCGGTCGGGGTCGATCCCCGGCCGGTCCTGGGCGGTACCCGTGCCGCTCAGACTGGGCAGCAGAAGCGTGGCAGCGACGATCAGGCTCAACCGCGCAGAATCTCGATTCATTGGCGTCTCCGGATGAAACAGGCTGACACTCGGGCGAGCTTACCCGATTGGGCCCGCCGGCGGCACGCCCGAGCGGATGACGCCGAGCCTGGCGGAAAGCGCGGCGCCATGCTACATTTGGTAAGACCAATCTGGTAGGACCAAATGGCTTCGACGACGCCCTCGAAAACGCATGAAGTCTCGTCCGTACTTCGCGACGAGATTCTGCGCGGTCAGTATCGGCCCGGCGAGCGGCTGCCGTCCGAACGCGATCTGTCCAGCCGCTTCGAGACCAGCCGCGGCACGGTGCGCGAGGCCCTGAAGGCGCTCGAGCAGCTCGGCATCGCGACGATTCAGCCAGGTGGCGCGCGCGTCGTGCCGATTGAAGAGTGTAATCTCAACGTACTCGGCCCCCTGCTCGATATCGGCGACTATCCCGACCCTGCATTGATCGATCAGGCACTGGAGGCGGGCAGCCTTCTCGTCGGCTTCGCGGTACGGAAAGCGCTCGAATCCGACGCCGATGCGACCATCGCTGCTGCGCGCGAGATTACCGAGGAGATGTTGACGGCCGAAGAACACCGGATACAGGCGCTAAGAGGGCTGCCGCGACTCATACGGCTTTTCGTACAGGCCGGCAACCACCTCGTGCTGCGACTCATCATGAACGGCCTTCGAGGACAGGTCATAGAAAGATTGCAGGCCACCGGCTTTCCTCCACCGATCGACCCGCGCGCGCTTCGGGATAGCGCCCGGAAACTCGACGCCTCGCTCGAAGCGCGCGATACGGAATCGGTAGCCGCAGAAATGCAAAATCTACTGGCCCTTCACCGGAGAGCAGTAGCGCAACTTTACGCAACTTTACAAAGCGGAGACTCGCAGGCAATAGCGCAAGCCTAGACTACGCGACATCCGCGATGACCTCACGACGCGCGCATGCAGAGCAGGATCCTGACATCAACCAGACAGACTCGCGAGCAACACTGAAATGAATTTAAAAGTCGTAGCACCCGTCGTTGTCGTAGGTTGCGCCATTGCCGGTGCGACGCTGATCGTGATGACATCGGCGCGACTTCAGCCGTCGCAACCGGACCCGGTGGCGCCGACCGTACGGGTACTCAAGGCGGAGCCGCAGGTAGTCGTCATGACGGTCAGTGCGCAGGGCACGGTCGCACCACGCACGGAGACGGCACTGGTCCCCGAAGTGTCGGGCAACGTCGTCTGGATCTCTCCGAATCTCGTCGCGGGAGGCTACTTCGAGGCGGGAGAGCCACTGCTTCGCATCGACAACCGCGACTATGTTGCCGCCGTCGAGCGCGCCCGCGCCAGCGTCAACCGGAGCGCGGCTGAACAGGAATTTGCCGCGTTCGAGTTGCAACGGCTCGAAGAACTCGAATCACGTCAGCTCATCAGCCGCTCGGACGTCGAAGCCGGCATGCGCGCCGCGAGAGTTGCCGACGCGACGCTCGATGATGCGCGCGTCGCTCTCGAGCAGGCAGAACGTGACCTTGCAAGAACCGAGATCGTCGCACCGTTTGTCGGCTTCGTTCGCAACGAGCAGACCGATGTCGGCCAGTTCATCAGTCGTGGCGCTTCGATAGCGAATATTTATGCTGCCGATTACGTCGAAGTTCGTCTGCCGATTGCGGACCAGCAGCTCGCGTATCTCGACCTTCCGCTGACCCAGCGCGGCGAACTCGACGATACGACCGCTCCGACGGTCACGCTGTCGGCCAATTTTGCCGGCGACAACTACGAGTGGTCCGGGCGAATAGTTCGCACCGAGGCAGAAATCGACTCCCGCAGCCGTATGATTCAGGCCGTCGCTCGTGTCAGTGCCGATGAGCTGACGGGCTCCGGACCCGAAGGCGTTCCGCCTCCTGTGGGGCTGTTCGTTAACGCCGAGATCACCGGCCGATCGGCCGATGACATCGTGGTAATACCCCGGTCCGCGATTCGCAACGCGAATCAGGTTCTCATCGTCGACGCCGACAATCGGCTGCGTTACCGCACCGTCGAGCTGCTACGCGTGTACCGTGAAGATGCCTTCATCAGCGCAGGCGTCGAAAAAGGCGAGCAGATCTGCGTTTCGCCGCTGCAGGTCGTGGTCGACGGCATGCTCGTCCAGCCATTATTCAAGCTCGAGGAGGCGCGCCTCTGATGCAGCGAATCATCGCCTGGTTCGTCTACAACCCCGTCGCCGCGAATCTGCTCATGGCCGTGCTCGTTGTGGGCGGATTGCTGTCGCTCTCGAATCTGCGCCAGGAAGAATTCCCCGAGATCGACTTAGGCATCGTCCAGGTCACAGTCCCTTATCTGGGAGCCGCGCCCGAGGAGTCGGAGCTCGGCGTTTGCATTCGCATCGAGGAAGCACTCGAGGGCGTCCCGAGTATCTACCGCATGACCGCCGTGGCTAACGAAGGCAACTGTGCGGTCACTATCGAGCTGAATACCAATGCGAACGATGTCGAGGCGCTCAACGACATCAAGAGCCGTGTCGACGCGATCTCTACTTTTCCTGCCGAGACGGAGCGGCCCATCGTCTCATTGGCGACCTCGAGAAACGAAGGTCTGGAAATCGCGATCGCGGGCGATGCTGACGAGCGGACGCTGAAGACCCTCGCGCTCGACATGCGCGAAGAACTCGCAGCCATGGAGGGCATTTCGCAAGTCGAGATCGCTTACGTGCGCGCGGATGAGATATCGATCGAAGTTTCGGAGCAGACTCTGCGGCGATACGGCCTGACGCTGGATCAGATAGCGACGGCCGTACGCCGATCCTCGCTCGATCTTCCAGGCGGAACGATCCGCGCCGGCGGCGGCGAAATACTCGTGCGCACGAAAGGCCAGGCTTATACCGGAGCGGAATTCGAAGACATTGTTGTCTTGTCACGGAGCGACGGCACAACGATTCGCCTGGGCGAAATCGCTACGATAATCGATGGCCTGGAGGAGGGAGACCTGAGCGTTCGCTTCAACGGCAAACCTGCAGCGATGGTCTTCGTCTACCAGGTCGGCACCGAAGATATCATCGATATCCGCGACAAAGTCCGCGCTTACGTGGAAGAAGCAAGAACGCGCGTGCCCGAAGGCATCGAGCTGACGATCTGGCAGGACGAATCCGAGCAACTGGAGGCGCGGATCAATATTCTTCTTGCTACAGCAGCCGGGGGCCTCGTACTCGTGCTGTTACTGCTCTCACTGCCGCTGCAGTTTCGTCTCGCCATGTGGGTGGCGGCAGGCATACCGATCGCGATGCTCGGGACGATTGCGCTGTTCGCGCCTTTCGGGATCACGCTGACGTCGATGTCGGTCATCGCCTTCATTCTCGTGCTCGGCATCGTCGTCGACGATGCGATTGTCGTCGGTGAACGCGTTTATGCGCACGAGCGGCACGCGGAAGATCAACTCTCAGCCGCCGTCGATGGAACGTCGGAGGTCGCCGTTCCGGTAATTTTCGGCGTGTTGACGACGATGGCGGCTTTCATCCCCGTGACATTCATGCCAGGCCGCATCGGCTCACTGTTCGCAGTCATGGGTTACATCGTCGTCATATGCCTGTTTTTCAGCATTATCGAATCGCAGCTCATCCTGCCCTCGCATCTCGCACATCGGCGAATCAAACCCAAAGACGGCAAACCGAACGCATTCGTCGCGCGCTGGAAACGATTTCAGGAGAGGCTCGCGTCGGGAATCGAGGAGTTTGCGGAGCATCGCTATGGCGAGGCGCTGAGTCACGTTCTGGAGTGGCGCTATCTCGCCTTCTCGGTCGGCGTCGGAATACTCGTGTTGGCGCTCGCGCTCGTGCTCAGCGGTCGCATTACCGTCCAGTTCCTTCCTGCGATCTCCGGCGATCGGGTCGTCGCGCGACTCACGATGCCCGAAGGCATTCCGGTGGAGGAGACAATGGCTGCGGCGAGCCGCGTCGAACTCGCCGTCGAAGCGCTCAAGGCGGAACTGGAGGAAGAGCGTCCGGGGCAGTCAGGCATTATCCAGCACACTCTGACGACGATCGGTCAGGGCGTAACAAGTGGCGGCGGGCCTGGCAGCGGTGCCCGCTTTGTGACGCCCGTGAGTCATCGAGCCGACGTTGCGATCGCACTGCTGCCGGCGGCCGAACGGAACGACATCGCATCCGAAAGCATCGCGGAGCGATGGCGCGAGCTCACTGGTGCAATACCCGACGCGGTAGAACTGACCTTTTCCGCGAGTCAGCTGTCGGCCGGAGACGCGATCTCCGTGCGGTTACGCGGCAGAGACGTCGACGACCTCGCAGCGGCCGCCGCCGAGTTGCGCGCCGAGCTCGCTCGTTTCGATGGTGTCGCCGACATCTCCGACACGTTTCGTTCGGGCAAGCAGGAGGTTCAGCTGGCGCTTCGGCCTGAGGCTGAGCATCTGGGCCTGACGCTCAACGATCTGGCACGCCAGACGCGGCAGGCGTTTTTCGGCGAGGAAGCGCAACGCGTGCAGCGCGGTACGGAAGACGTTCGGGTCATGGTTCGCTATCCGCTGGCAGAGCGCCGATCGCTCGGCGATCTCGAAGACATGCGCATTCGGACGCCGGACGGGACGGAAGTCCCGTTCTCGGCTGCCGCAGAATTTACACTCGGTCAGGGCTATTCAACGATTCGCCGCATCGATCGCCAGCGCGTCGTTACCGTCAGAGCTGACGTCAACCGCGGCGTCACGACGCCGGAAGCCGTGATCCGGACCCTCTCTGCCGAGACGCTTCCCGCTATCGTCGCGAACTATCGCGGCGTAACGTACTCGTTTACGGGCGAGCAGGAAGAACGTGCCGAATCGTTCGGCGGCCTTACCGAACTGTTCCCGCTTGCGCTTCTCGTCATGTTTGCCGTGCTCGCGATACCGCTTCGGTCCTATTTTCAGCCGCTAATTATCATGAGCGTCATACCCTTCGGTGCCGTCGGCGCTATCGTCGGCCATATCGTGATGGGCTGGCCGCTCGTGCTCACGTCGATACTCGGAATGATCGCGCTGTCGGGCGTGGTCGTGAACTCCAGCCTCGTGCTGGTCGACTACATCAATCGTCAGCGTCGTGCCGGCGTCCCGGTCCTCGACGCGGTGCGGCGCGCGGGAGTCGTTCGATTCCGGCCGATCCTGCTCACCTCGATGACAACGTTCGCAGGGCTGATGCCGCTCATGGTTGTCGATAATCCTTCGACGGCATTTATCGTTCCAATGGCCATCTCGCTCGGCTGGGGCGTGGTGTTCGCGACCGCGATCACGTTGTTTCTGGTCCCCAGCCTGTTCCTGATTCTCGAGGATCTCCATCCTGCGAAGGAATTCACGAACAAAAACAGTCAATCGGCGCCGAACGGATCAGTTCGAGCGGAAATGCCGCAAACTTAAGATTTCCAAAGATTAACCTTCCCGGGCGTACCCCAGCCGCGTTTTCCGGAGCGCTTTCGGGCTAGAATACTGCTGAATTTGAATGTACCGCTTTCACTGGAGCATTGGGGGGGAGGCACCCGATCATCCTGGGCGGTTCTGTAGCTCAGGAGAGATCATGGGAAAGAGACTTTACGTCGGCAATTTGCCGTACTCGGTTAGCGAACAGGATTTGAACGAGAAGTTCGGCGCGTTTGGCACGGTCGAATCAGCCAGCCTCATCACGGATCGCGATACGGGCCGCAGCAAGGGCTTCGGTTTCGTCGAGATGTCGACGGACAGCGAAGCCCAGGCCGCTATCGAGCAGCTCAACGGTACCGACTACGATGGCCGTCCGGTTACGGTCAACGAAGCCAAGCCGATGAAGAAGCGCGAGAATCGCTGGTAAAGCGAAAGCCCGGTCGAAAGACCACTTCACCGCGAAAATAGTATAAAGTCGCGCATCCGCGCGGCCATCTGGCTGTGCGCGTACCTTTCCACTCAAACTCTGCGCAACCGCCATGCTCCTCCAGGACCGCCTCCGCAACATTGCGATCATCGCTCATGTCGATCACGGCAAAACGACACTCGTCGATACGCTGCTGCGGCAGTCCGGCACGGTAGACGCACGCGTCGATCTTCCGGAGCGTGCACTCGACTCGAACGATCTGGAACGCGAACGCGGCATCACGATACTGTCGAAGAACACGGCGATAGGCTGGAAAGACTGGCGCATCAACATTGTCGATACGCCTGGGCACGCCGACTTCGGCGGCGAAGTCGAACGAGTCCTCTCCATGGTCGACAGCGTGCTGCTGCTCGTCGACGCGGTCGAGGGACCGATGCCGCAAACGCGGTTCGTTACCCAAAAAGCTTTTGCCAGAGGCTTCACGCCCCTTGTCGTCATCAATAAGATCGATCGCGACGGAGCACGCCCCGACTGGGTACTCGACCAGACGTTCGAGCTCTTTGATCGGCTCGGCGCGAGCGACGAGCAACTCGATTTTCCGGTCATCTACGCGTCCGCCCTCGCAGGGTACGCGAGCACCGATCCGGCAGTTAAAGGCGAAGATACCCAGGCACTATTCGACGCCATCGTGGAGCACGTTCCACCACCATCGGTCGACGCCGATGGGCCGTTACAGCTGCAGGTATCCAGCCTCGACTATGACGCTTATGTCGGCGTACTCGGTATCGGCCGAATTACGCGCGGCACAGCCAGGGTTGGCAGCCAGATCGAAATCGTTAATCCCGACGGCGACTCTCGCCCGGGCAAGCTGCTGGAGCTTTTCGGATTCGAGGGCCTGAAGCGTCATCGCGTCGAAGAAGCGGGCGCCGGAGATATCGTCGTATTCAGTGGCATCGAAGACCTGAAGATCTCCGAAACGATATGCGACCGCGGACATCCGGATCCCATGCCCGCATTGCTCGTTGACGAACCGACTATCAGCATGACCTTCCAGGTCAATAAGTCACCGTTCGCCGGCCGCGAAGGCAAGTACCTGACGAGCAGGCAAATAGGCGAACGCCTGCAACAGGAACTCAAGCACAACGTCGCCCTCAGGGTGGAAGAAACGCCGGATCCGGACAAATTTCGCGTTTCCGGTCGCGGCGAGCTTCATCTGTCGGTGCTGATCGAGACCATGCGGCGAGAGAATTACGAGTTGGCCGTGTCGCGGCCCGAAGTCATTCTGCGAGAAATCGACGGCGTAATCTGCGAGCCCTGGGAACAGCTGACCGTCGATTTCGAGGAAGACTACCAGGGCGCCGTCATGAGCCGTCTCGCCGGACGCAAAGGGGAATTACAGACGATGCTTCCGGATGGACGCGGCCGGGTCCGGCTCGACTACCGGATTCCGGCGCGTGGGCTCATCGGTTTTCGAACTGAGTATTTAACGGCGACAGCAGGTACCGGACTGCTTTACCACGTCTTCGATCGCTACGACGAACGCGCGCCTGGCGAAGTAGGGCAGCGTAATAATGGAGCGATGGTCTCGATGACGCCGGGGAAGGCGCTCGCATACTCTTTGTTCAACTTGCAGGAACGCGGCTCACTACTGATCGGTCATGGCGAAGAAGTTTACGAGGGCATGATTGTCGGCATTAACAACCGCAACAATGATCTCCCCGTCAACCCGACGAAGGGCAAGCAGCTAACAAATATCCGCGCGGCCGGATCTGACGAAAACATCGTTCTGACGCCGCCACTGCGATTCTCCCTCGAAGAAGCGCTCGAGTTCATTGACGACGACGAGCTCGTCGAAGTAACACCTTCGGGTATCAGGCTGCGCAAGAAGCTCTTAAGCGAGGGCGAACGTCGTCGTGACGCCCGTCAACGGGCGTGACTCGACACCGATGGCCCGCGACTAGCTAACGGTCCAGTTCGGCAACCGCTGTCCTGACCGTCCCTGCTCCGTCGAAATCCGTCCAGGCGAGTACCAGCCGACCATCCACCACGATCATCTGCGGAAAATCTGCGGGCCGGCCGATATCGATATTCGCCACCGTCTGCGTTTCGCCAGGCAAGCCGTCCTCCGAGACACGGCGTACCGCCAGCGCGATGCCTTCGTCCGCGCTTCGCAGCCACGAAATGACCGCGTCACCGGATTCCGACAATACGACGTCTACATGACCGAAACTTCCGGCCGAATCGATGTCGATCGGATCACCGAAACTACGTCCGCCGTCAACGGATCGAGCAAGTCGAACGAAAGGCGCGTTGTCGGCTGCCGTAAACCATGCGACGACAACGTCGTCTCCGGAGGCTGCGATGACCGGACCATTAATCGGGCAGGCCTCGATCACCCAATTGTCTGTACCGACAGCGACCGGCGTCTGCCATTCGCCTTCCTCGAGCCGCCTGACAACGATATCGCGTCGTTCTTCGACGGTTCGGTCGCGATAGGTGACGACCGGACCATCGTCCGACTGTGCTACGTCCGGAAGGCAGCAATCACAGGCCATCTCGTCGATTCCGACAGCCTCGAGCCGATCCCCCGACGCATTGAATCGCGCGTAACGGAGACTCGTCCCAAGTTTATTTCCGTCGGGATCTTCGTATAAGTAAACGTCGTCAACGAGATAGTTACGACCGTCGAGCCACACCGCGCCGACACCGTCGCGATCGGGAAACAGCGTGACGAAGCCATGCTCGGATTCCGTACCGTCCTGATGCAGCAGGCTCGGTGGCGTCCAGCTCACACCGCCATCTTCCGAGAACGCCACGAAAATCTCGTACGCGAAATAGCTCTCGGGCTGGTAACGCAACCAATGCGCCGCCCAGAAATTTTCGGAGACGGGGACAACCGAAGGTGTATCCGCCCAGTTGATGAACCAGTCGTCACCGGACGCAACGGTTCGTGGCTCGCGCCAGGCATCGTTATCGAGTTGCGCAAAGCGCAGTGCGTAGTCGTCTCCAGCAGGTTCGAGCCAACTCAGCAAACCGCTGCCATCCTGCGCTGTCACGAGGCGCGGCTGCGCTGCACCATCTCCCGCGGGTCCCTCGATCTCGGAGAAGCTTAATGGGCCCGGTGGTTCGCGCTCACAACCGGCCGCCAATAACATCGCAAGCGTCATCGCGGCGACGGCCCCGTAACGCAGTTCCTTCACTCCGGCTCGCTTGAATTGCATCGAAATCATCGCTGTCCAGGACCGTGAATTTCATACCAGACAGTATCGGTGAGCGCTTCAAAATTGTGCGGCGCCCACGCAGGAATCACCATGATGTCGCCGGGATTCAGCACATACTCGATCGTACCGACGTAACCGGACGCCTGACCCGACTCGAGATAGATAAATTGTTCGTCGGCGTGATTGTGATCCGGCGTCAGTGCGCCAGCATCGAGCTCGATACGCGTAAACGACACGGTGTCACCGCGTACCGCTCTAATGGTGATGCCGTCGCGGACATCGCGCGCTTCCACGGTATCCCAGTTCTCGATACGGCCTTCCGGCGCAGCAACCTGTGCGATCGCGACGATCGAGCATGCCGATGCAGCAAGCAGACCACCGATGATCGAAATTTGGTGCATTTTCACTCCCATCAGAACGAACGATTATCCAGTATATGAAAATAGTAACGCAGTAACGATTTGGCACGTCAGCCGATATCGGGATGCATATCGTGCCACCCGGTTGATTGTTCGAATGCTCTTGCGAAACGCAGGACTTCGCCATCCTCGAACAGGCTCCCGGTCAGCATCAGCCCCACGGGCAGGCCGGCCTCGGTAAAGCCGCAGGGAATCGAAATAGACGGCTGACCGGTGAAGTTAAAGATACAGGTGTTTTTACGCCGCTCGACATCATGGTCGCGCGGTTGTTCGGCGATCGGGGCAGCCGCCACGTTCGATGTCGGCGTCGCCAGCACGTCGCAATCGTCCAGGACCGCTTCAACGCTGTCGCGAAAACCTGCGCGAAAACTCTGCGCCGCCTCATAGTCGGCTTCGGACCACTTCGTCACTTTGCCAAACCGCTGCCGAAACGCGTCACTGAATGCATCGGGATCGCCTTCGATCGCTGCTCCGTTCGAAGTTCCGATCTCGGAGAAGGTAACGTCGGCCTGTTGATAGGCTTTCTCGGCGTCCGCGAGATTGACGTCGATGACATGAGCCCCGAGCCTGGAGAACTGCTCGATGGCGCGCGATACAATCTCGACGACCTCGGGTTCGCCGCCGGAGAAGAAGAACTCTCGCGGCACGCCGACGGTCGTGCCGTCGAGCCCGCGGCTCATCGACATCGTGTAGTCGGGCATATCGCGATCGACGGATCTCGGATCGCGGCTATCGTAGCCCTGGATTGCTGCCAATACCGCAGCTGCGTCGCTGACCGTACGCGTGAGCGGGCCGACATGATCCATCGACGGCACGAGCGGCATTACGCCGGCAAGACTAACCAGGCCATAGCTCGGCTTTAGCCCGACGATACCGCAGCACTGCGCGGGTTGCCGGACAGAGCAGCCCGTATCCGAACCAATAGCGGCGTAGGCCATCCCAGCCGCCACCGCGACCGCGGACCCGCCGCTCGAGCCGCCCGGGTGATGATCGAGTTTCCACGGATTGGCGATGGCGCCATACCACGGATTGATCGATGTGGAGCCGAACGCGAGCTCATGCAGACCGGTTTTGCCTAGCAGTACCGCGCCCGCATCCTTGAGTTTTGCCACCGTGGTCGAGTCGTGATCCGGTATCCAGTTCTCGTAGTACTTGCTGCCGCCGGTCGTCAGAACACCGGCCGTCGCGAACAGATCCTTTATCGCGATCGGAATGCCGTGTAACGGCCCCCGGTCCCTGCCTTCTGCGAGCTCGGCATCGGCGCGTTCCGCCTGTTGCAACGCAAGCTCCGCGGTCACTGTGATAAACGCATTGAGTCTGGAATCCAGCGTCTCGATGCGCCCGAGCATGAGCCTGGTCAGGTCAGCTGACGAAATCGCTCGGGCACGCAACAGCGCGCCGGCCTCGAGAAGTGAGGCGAATTCGAGCCGCTTCGTCACACTCATTCAGGTTTTCGCCGGGCAACGCATATGAAGGTTGCAGTCTACCCTCTGTGGCGTGATCATGGTCGCGTATTACAGGGAACCTTGGCGCCGGTTTAGGGGCCAAACTAAGGATCGGAGCGACTGAGACGTCACGCACACGATGAAAACCCTATTTAAGTTCCTTGGGTTCACGACTTCGGTACTCGTCCTTCTGGCGATTGCCGCCGCAGTCTACATAGGCTGGCTGTTCGACCCGAACGACTACAAGGATTACCTCGAAGCAACCGTCGAATCCCGGACGGGGCGCGACTTCGTTATCGAAGACGACCTGTCGCTGAGCTTCTTCCCGCTGGGCGTCGAGACTGGCGGGCTGACTCTGGGCAACGCAACCGGTTTCGGCGAGGAGCCTTTCGCCACAGCAGACAGGGCCGTGTTGCGTGTCAAATTGCTGCCGTTGCTCAGGCGTCGAATCGAGCTCGGAAACCTCGAGATCGATGGATTGCGGCTGAATCTGGCTCGCGACGCAGATACGGCCGGCAACTGGGAGGACCTGCTTGCCGGATCAGGCGAGACGCAAACCGCGCCAGCCGCCGCTCCCGGAGGCGGCCGCCTCGTGCAGGACCTCACGGTCGAGGGCATCGAGATCACTGACGGGCTGATCTTCTGGCGCGAGGATACGACCGACGTCCGTTATATCGTCTCCGAGCTGAACGTCGAGACCGGTCCGATTCTTATCGGCCAACCCGTCAGGACGGACATGAGTTTCGAACTCGTCGGTGTGGATCCACAATTTACCGCGCAGCTGACGACCGCGGGCACGGTCCTCATAAATCCTTCGAGCTCACTCTATCTTGCTGAGGATCTGAGCGTCGGCTTTTATGTCGAGGACGGCCGCCATGAAGAACGCGCCGCCGGACGCATCGAGTCGACAATCAGTCTGGCTACCGACGAGATGCTTGTGACACTCGGCGACTCGCAGGTCGAGGCATCGCTGCGCGAGCCGCCTTTCGGGCCGGCGGCGCTACAGGTCGGCGCGACATGGTCGAACGGGACGGTGGACCTGCGCAGCGGCGCCGTTACGATTGCCGGATTGAACACCAATACGAACGGCGTTATCGCGAACTGGGAGGTTTCGGGCAGTAATTTGCTCGAGGTCCCGGCTTTCGAAGGCCGTGTCGAAGTTGCCGACGAGTCGTTGCGCGCAGCGATCGACCTGCTCGGCCTACCGGTCGACGATACGACAACTACCGATGTGCTGGGAGGCTTTGATTTCAGCACGGCGTTCAGCGTTCGGCCGACCGAACGCGCTTTTAACCTGTCGAATATCTCTGCCGATGCCCTGGGACTGGAGCTGAGTGGAGATTTCTCCCTCGATGAAAACGGCGATGGCTCCGGGCAGGTCAGTGTACCGAGATTCGATCCGCGTGAACTGCTGGCGCTGTTTCCTCAGGAGTCCTTTCGCGGCGTACAGGTTGAAAACGTCGACGCAATCGCTTTCGCGGCGGAATTCGATCTCGATGGCGAGCGACAGCAGGCAATCGTCCGCAACGTCCATGCCGAGCTGGTGGATGTGACGCTCGCTGGTAATTTTGACTATTACAGAGCAGAGCGGCGCGTCGAGGGAGTGATCGAAACGAGTGACATCGACCCGGCACTCGTCGATCAGGTGTTGCCGGACTTGCTTCCGCCCGCGCTTCCACCCGAACGGCTGGGAACGCTTCGCATCACGTCCGGATTCGCATTCGACACCGTTACCGACGAACTCAGCCTTACGAACCTCGACGCGAACGCGATCGGTCTGCATGCGACCGGTGATCTCGCTGTCAGCGAACTGCTGGCGGAAGCACCGCGCTGGACCGGCGAATTGCACATCGATCGCTTCAATCCTCGCGATCTGTTCGCTCGCTTCGACGTACCGCCGCAGTCCAACTCCGATCCATCCGTGTTTGGCAGCGCCGTCGTCGATGCGCGGCTCGATATCACATCCGAACGCGGTATCTTCGACGGAATCCGGCTGCAACTGGACGACAGCACGATCACGGGCAACCTGACCGTCGATAATTTCAGCAGCCCTGAGTACGACTTCGATCTGGCGATCGACCGTCTGGATGTCGATCGTTACCTGCCACCCGAAACTGACGTCGCGCCTTCCGCAACCACTGCCGGCGAACGTGTCATCGAGCTGCCCACCGAGGCGATGCACGCGCTCGCGATGAACGGCGCTGTAGCCGTCGGTCGTCTCCGAATCGGCGGCCTCGATCTCGCTGCGGTGGCGACCGAACTCACCGTTGGCGAAGGATTGGGGATCATCGATTCGGCGCGAGCGGAACTTTACGGTGGCGATTTCCAGGGTGGCGTTCGGCTCGACGCGCGCGGCGGCATACCGGAACTGTCGCTGGATGGCACAGCCGTCAGCTTGCAGCTCGATCCCCTGCTCGAGGCGATTCGCGATGAGTCGAATCTCAGCGGCACCGGCAACTTCGAGATCTCGCTGAGCGGTATCGGCGCCACCTTCAGCGACGTTCTCGCAGCGACGGCAGGGCGCGTTGATTTCTCGCTTCGCGACGGCGTCGTGCGCGGCTTCAACCTCGGTCATGGACTTTGCGACATCTACAACACGGCCCGACAAGTGCCCCGGCCGGCCGCATCGAACGAACCGTACACGATATACGAACTGCTGCGCGGCAGCGCCGTCGTCACGGACGGGATTGCGCGCACCGGCGACCTGCAGGGCTCGACCTCGTTTATGGACGTCAACGGCGGCGGTCAGCTCGACCTGACGAACCAGGACATCAATTTCGACCTCGTCGCAACAATCACGGATCGCATTCCGATCGACCGCTGCGGGACGATGGAATCGCTCGTCGGCGATTCGCTGCCCCTCCGTCTGACGGGCAACCTCGCGGCGCCGGTGGTTCGACCGGACTTCCAGGAAATCATCCGTAACCGCGCAAGAGAGTCGCTGGAACAACGATTTCAGCAGCGTCTGGGCGAGGAATTACGCGATTTGATCTCGAATTGACGCCGGACGACCGCTTCCGGGCCTTCGATTAACCCTGCTTAACGTTGCAAATAACGCCCCCGGGCCTATATTTAACAGATCAGTACCGCGGCCCCGCAATTCGGCGAGGTCTGTGGGGCTGTGAGAAGTTCGTATTGCACGATAGTTGGTCATTTCAGAAGTCCCTTCGGTATCTCCTGCAAATCCCCTTCCGTTTCTGCAATTGAACGCAAGTTGTTAATTTTGTTAGAGGTTGATTAGATGATCACAGGTACCGTCAAGTGGTTCAATAAAACCAAAGGCTTCGGATTCGTTTCTCCTGAGGACGGCGGCAAAGATATCTTTGTCCATATTTCAGCGGTAGAAGCGAGCGGGCTGGATACCCTGCACGAAGATCAGGTCGTAAATATGGAAACGGAAGTCAGCCCGAAAGGGCCTCAGGCGACGAAAATCGTCATTCCTGACTAACCGCAGAACTACTGACCGAGTTCATGAACCCCGCGCTCGTCGCGGGGTTTTTTTTGCCCCCGCCTCTTGCCGCGTTCACTCTGACGGTTAGCAGCGTCGCAGAGGGCCGGTTTACGGAGTCCCAAGGGGCCGGTCGCAACTGCGTCGCAGTTAGGGTCGGGCCCGGAGAGTCCGTCTCACTTAATCTCGGCTCGACGTCCGTGTCTCGCCTCGAATCGTGTCCTCGTCGCTCAACTGCCGTCCATGGCACGCTCCTCGTCTACGACGCTCGACGGACACTCCGGGCCCTCCTTTGTCGGTCAGCGCAGTGGTCAACGTCGCGGTGGCGGCGAGGTCGGGCGCCCGTATCCGTCACCGCGATGACGAACGCTGCGGTGGCCGTGAGCGTCGGCTCCGGCGTCTGTCACCGGCGTGCCTAACGCCGCGGTGACCGAACGCGGGCGGGTGTGACAGTGCATCCGACCCGGAGCCTCTGGCACTAGTAGTCATTCGAGCGTGGTGGGTGCGGCCGAGGGGAGGATGGACTGTCGCGACCGGCCCTTGGGACTGAGGTAGGCAGCTTTTGCGCCAACGGACAGTCCGGGCCCGCCCGTAGCCGCTACCTGGCCGCGACCGGCCCGTCGAGACTCGGCTAACCGCCCTGTGGAGTCCGGCTAATCCGTTCGCGTCACTGGCCGGATTGCTGCTGATAGATGCGCGCCGCGGCCAGATCATAGGTCGGGTAGAACTCGGTCTGATAGGCGCCCCAGGCACCCCGCTCGATAGCCACGTTCACCATGCGCAGGCGGTTCGGCGGCACCCGCAAAACGATGACTTGCCCGATTCCCATGAAGACGTAGTGATCGACGATTTCGACACCCTCGGGCGGGAAAATCTCGTTCAGCCGGTTCTGTGTGGCGATTTCATTGATCTGCGCGATATTCATCGTCTGATCGTGCTTGAGGTAAACCGTCAGCAGGAAGGCTTCTTCGTCCTCCAGCAACGGGCCGGTCATCGGTCCGTCCTGAGCCAGGCTCAGCGAACCGAGCACCATGATGAGTGCGGCGGCGACAAGTTTGGTTTTTTTCATAATGGCGGGCTCCTCGTTAAAAGCTTTGTTTTCTCCGCCCGGGATAAGGGCGCAACGGCAGGAACTCTATCATCTATCGCGCCGAACCAAGCGCCATGCCTGGGTCTGGACTCTGTCTAAACGCCAATCTCCTATAATGGCCGACAGAAATCGCGCATCTCGCGAAGGATTTCTCAGCGAGCCACGTCTCTGTATCGAGGGAGCCGCTGTCTATGAATATTGTTCACACTGATCGTGCGATCGCCAAAAAGCTTCTCAGCGGAGATGAGGCGGTATTTCGTGAAATATTCGACAGCTATTTCCCGCGCCTCTACCGTTTTGCACTCGTACGAGTTGACGGCAATGCCGCCGAGGCACAGGAGATGGTGCAACAGACTTTCTGCAAAGCCTTTGAGCGCCTCGAGACCTATCGCGGCGAGGCGTCGCTGTATGGATGGATGTGCCAGATCTGCCGTAACACGATCACGGACATGGGACGGCGCAAGCAGCGCGAGCTCAAGAGGATGCCGCTGCTCGAAGACGATAAGACGATCCAGGGAATACTCGAGTCGCTAGCAGCACCGGTATCGGACGAGCCCGACCACTACGCCTGGCGAGCAGACCTGACACGGCTGATTCAAGCGACGCTCGACAACCTGCCAGCCCATTACGGCGACGTACTGGAGTGGAAATACGTCGACGGCCTGACCGTCAAGGAAATCGCGGAACAACTCGGCGTCGGCGCGAAAGCAGCCGAATCGATGCTGACTCGGGCCCGCGCTGCATTCAGAGAAGCTATCGCCACTATCACGGGCTCTGCGGATATTCTGCCGCGCCCAACAGAAAGTCCCGTCAAAGGGTAACGCAATGCATCAAGACAACACAGACGACAGCCGCGAAGCAGCCGATGATCGCGGTCGCGACGTTCTCGGCGAACTGATCCAGGTCGCAGGACGCCGCCCGTCCCCATCGTCCGATCACTACGAACAGACACTCGCGGCGGCGCATGCCGTCTGGCAGCAAAAAGTGCGCGCAACCCGACAGCGTCAGCGTGTCGTAGCGGTTGCAGCTTCCATCGCGATCGTGGCGATGGGGATCGGCGCCGTGTTGCGCCTGCTGCCGGATACCCCGCTGCCGCCAATTGCGTCTGCGGCCGTCATACAGGGTGACGTAGCCGTGTTTTCGCCGGAGAGCGGAACCTGGGCACCGGTTACCGAAACGGGATCAGAACTCGGCGCCGGCGACCGCCTGCGGACTGACAGCGAAGGCCGCGCCGCGTTCAGGCTCGGTGATCAGATCTCCGTGCGCATCGATTCTGCCAGCGAATTGATGTTCACTTCGGAATCGGAACTCGAGCTGATTGCCGGTGCCGTTTACGTCGACTCCGGAGCGGGCAACCGGGCCGGTTCGCTGGAGATCGCGACATCTCACGGTATTGTTCAGGATATCGGTACGCAGTTCGAAGTCGCAACGATGGACGACGGCTTGCGAGTCCGGGTCCGCGAAGGTCTGGTGCAACTCTATCAGGCGGAGCAGGAACTCGCGTTCGAGGGCCGCGCGGGTCAGGAGTTTCGCGTCGATCCGGTCGGAACGATCCGCCAGAACAGCTTCTCGCCTTACGATCCGGCGTGGAGCTGGGCAGAGGCTTTGGCGGGGTCGCCGAACGTCGAGGGCATGCCGGTACTCGAATTCCTCAACTGGGTTGCCCGCGAAACCGGACGAGAGATTCAATTCGAAGGCAGAAACGTCCAGCTTGCAGCCGGCAGCGCGATTCTGCACGGAAACGCGCAGAATCTGACGCCGATGGAGGCGCTCGAGGTCATGCTGTCAACGACGAACTTCGTCTACAGCCTCGACACGAGCGGAGCGATCATCATCAGCCGGCGAAGCATCACCCGCTAGGTAGAAAATAGAGGACGGAGGCGTACTGCTTGAGCGAAGTCGCACCGCATCATTCGCAATACCGCGACGACCGCGGCCACCCCATCGGCGTCGTCGGCCTGGTTGTGCTCGTGATTCTTGCATTGCTCTCGGCACCCATCCGCTCGCTCGCTCAAGTGACCGAACTCGAAGGTCTGTCAATCCTGGACGCCCTCACGGTTCTCGAAGCCGAGGGATTGCAGTTGATCTACAGCTCCGATCTGGTGCAGCCCTGGATGAGCATTCGCGAACCACGTGAAGCTCAGGATCCGGCGCAGGCGCTACGCGATTTGCTGACACCGTTCGGGCTAACGACGCAACCCGGGCCAAGCGGGTCGTTGCTGATTGTCCGTGCCGAGATCGCTGCCGAAACTCCACTTCAAACCGGCAGTTTGTTCGGCATCGTCAATGAACGCAGCCGGCAGCGCCCGGTCGCAGGTGCAACGGTCACGGTGACGGAAGCCGGCCGCAGTACCACAACGGACTCGGAAGGCCGGTTCCTGTTTACCGATCTGGATCTCGGCGATTACCGCGTGCTCGTAACTCATCCGGTCTTCGAACAGACGACCGCGGATGCGATCGAAGTCGCGGCTCGACAGACGACGATGACGACCTTCGAGATGGGCGTCGCGCAACCTGGTGCGCTCGAAGAGATCGTTGTCGCAGCCAGTCAGTACCAATTGACCCGATCCGTCAGTGCATCGCATTCACTGCTTACCAGCGAAGACATCGAGTTCCTGCCGGATTTCGGAGACGACGCGCTAAGAGCCGTTAGCCGCCTTCCCGGAACCACAAGCAACGGCGTGAGCGCACGATCCAATGTCCGCGGTGGTGAAGTTGGCGAGACACTCGTTCGTTTCGACAGCCTGAGACTGTACGAGCCGTTTCATTTGAAGGAATTCCAGAGCATCTTCAGTACGGTCGATCCGCGCGTCATCAACTCGATGAACATCTATACCGGCGGCTTTCCCGCCGCATTCGGCGATCGAATGAGTAGTGTTATCGACGTGGCATCGTTAAACGCGCCAGAAGAACCCTACACAGAAGTCGCTCTGAGTTTTTTCAACTCTTCGGTACTGAATGCCGGCTCGTTCAATGATGGTGCCGGCGAATGGGTTGCCTCAGTACGAAGAAGCAATCTCGATATTCTCTACGAAAATTTCAGCGACCAGGCGGGTCAGCCACGCTACCTGGATGCCTTCGCAAAATTCTCCTATGCCGTTGACGATTCGCTGCGCATCACAGGCAACTATCTGTTTTTCGCAGATGACACGACGCTCGAAGATCTCGATCTTTCTCGCGCGGCTACTGCGGAGGGCGAAGATCGATACCTCTGGCTTCGACTGGACCATACGCCCGGACCTGCGTTTTCCGGTGCCACCCTTATCGCTCAATCGAAATTCTCGAACGACAGGAGCGGCTTCACGAACGAGCCTGGCGTCAGCACGGGTTCGCTCGATTACCACAGTTCCTTCGCGATCGACTCGATACAGAGTGACTGGACCTGGGCGCCAGACGACACCCTGTTTTTTCAGTTCGGTGGCAGCCTGAGCCACGTCGAAGGACGGTATTCCTATCGCGACGAAGTCAGCTTCGATCTGCTGTTCAACGTCCCCGGAGCGGCGACGGAGACACAACGAACGAGAGACATCCAAGTTTCACCCGAGGGCAACCAGTATTCCTTGTACGCCAGCGCACGCTACAGCCCGACGCCCGATTTCGCTGCGGATTTCGGGCTGCGCTGGGACAAACAAACGCTCGATCCCGCGGAGACGGATACGCTCGGACCGCGGCTGGGGTTTCGCTATCGGCTTGCCGATCGAACCTACCTGCGCGGTAGCTGGGGACGTTTCTACCAGTCCCAGGGCATCAACGAGTTGCAGGTCAATGATGGCGTACAGCAGTTCTTTCGACCGCAGCGTTCGGATCACACGGTCATCGGAATCGAGCACGATTTCCCTCGCGGCCTCAACTTGCGCATCGAAGCCTACGATAAATACATGCGATCTTTGCGCCCGCGGTACGAGAATCTTCTGAATACACTGATACTGCTACCCGAGCTGAAGCCCGATCGAGTTCGCATCGATCCTTCGACGGCGCGAGCGCGCGGAGTGGAAATCACGCTCAGTCAACAGCTGAATCAGCCACTGACGTGGTGGTTCGGCTACAGCAACGCCTGGGTCGAAGATGAGATCGATGGCGTCGAGGTGTTGAGGAGCTGGGACCAGACCCACGCGGTGAGCGCCGGTATGGTATGGGACACGCCGAAATGGAATCTGAGTCTGGCATTCGTTCACCGTACGGGTTGGCCGACCACGCCGGTCTCGCTGGCCCCTTCCAGCGGCGGTGTGCCGCTGGTGGCGACGTCGGGCAGAAACACCGCGCGACTCGGCGACTACAGATCCCTGGATTTTCGGGTGACGCGTAAACTGGACGTTAAGGGCACATCACTGAATCTGTTCTTTGAACTCACGAATGCGACAGGCAGAAACAACACCTGCTGCGTCGAATACGAAATCGAGGAAGAGAGCAGCCTGTTCGAAACGAAACACCTCGACTACCTGCCCCTGATTCCCTCGGCAGGCTTCGTCTGGAGGTTCTAAAAGAAGGATTTCTATCTGATCCGTCGTCACCAGGACACAGGATCATCAGGGAGTCCAACAATGAACCCAAAGCCACTCCGGCGGAATCTACAGTTGTGTTCCGCGCTCGTTCTGGTCGCTTGCTCCGGCAGCGCAGCTGCACAGGATTTCGGCTGCACAGCCAGCGCGCGCCTGATGCGTTTCGCCTGTTCGAGCGATCTCAGAGACAGTTTTTATACACAAACGGCGCAGTGTCAGGACAGTGCGAATTTCGATGAAGCCTGCGTAGAGGATGCGCGAGCCGAACTCGACGAAGGCGAAGAAGAATGCAGCGACGTCTTCGAAGCGCGGCTCGATCTCTGCGACGCGCTGGACGACGCCACCCACGAACCGCCGTTCGGTCCTGCATTCGCATCGAACTTCGTGGACCCGACGGAAATCGGCTCCACCGTCACACCGAATCCGTGGTTTCCGCTGGTTCCTGGCAATCGCTGGACCTACGATGCCGGCGACGAACTGATCGTGGTCGAAGTGCGGAACCAGACGAAACTGATTCAGGGAATCAACTGCCTTGTAGTGACGGACATCGTTTCCGAAGACGGCCAGCTGGTCGAAGACACGGACGACTGGTTCGCGCAGGACGTCGACGGCAACGTCTGGTACTGCGGCGAGATCGCCGAGAACTATGAACTGTTCGAGGGCGACGATCCCGAAACCGCTGAATTCGTCGACATCGAAGGATCGTGGAAGTCCGGAAGAGACCGCGCCAAAGCCGGGATGCTGCTTCCTTTCGAACCGCTGCCCGGGACGATTATTCGACAGGAGGTTCGCTATGGCGACGCCGAGGATGTCATCGAAATCGAGAGCGTTACCGCAACGGAGAGCGCTCCCGGCGGCGCTTGCAGCGAGACGTGCCTTCGAACCCGCGATTTCACGCCGCTGGATCCGGAGGTCGAGGAAAACAAATTTTACGCGCCGGGTATCGGTTTGATCGTCGAAATCGATTCCGAGACCGGCGAACGCGTCGAACTCGTGGAGTTCGCAGGAGTCGGATCATGAACAATCCAATGTCCCCCCGACGCAAGAGCCCGCTGCTGTTTGCTTCAATCGCTCTCGGCATAGCGGTCGCGGTAGCGATCGCCGGATGCGGAGGCAGCAACAACACGCCACGACCGAGTGGCCCGAACACCGGCCAGCCGGCGCAGCCCGTCAATATCGAGGGCATCGTGTCGGACGGTCCGGTCGCGGGCGGCACGCTGTTCGTCTTCAGCCGCGACCGGATCCTGGCCGCTCTGGCAGCGGCGACCGAAAGCACTGATCGGCGCGCAGCGTTGATAGCCGCAGGACCGATAGCGACACTTACGAGAGACTCAGGCGACGAAGGCCGCTACTCGATGAGCGTCCCCGGCGAGCATGCCGCTACGTTCGTGTTCGTGGTATTCGACAGCAACGGCGCAGAAGACATGGCGTTCCACGACACGCCACCTAATCTCGAGGCGGTCGTCGTCCTGGGTTTTGCCGGTACCACACAACGTGTGAACGTCAGTTTGCATACAACGCTGATTGCCCAGCAGGTGCGTGCACAGCTCGATCCGGATGGTGACGGCACACCTATCCTGCAAAGCGCCCTTCAGGCCGTCGCGCAGACTGCGCAGACGTCGGTACTCGGCGCCCTTGGAGAAGACGATCAGGGCCGGCCGCTCTATCCGGGCGGCGCAAGCCCGGTATCGGCAGATGACGACAGCATGATCGACCGGGCGTCCGGCGTCATCGGACTGCTCATCAGGATGCTCGCGTCTGTTAATGGCATCACGCTGGATCAAGCCGTGGCTGCGCTCGCGGCAGATGCCGGTGATGGAGCCATCGACGGGGTCATCCCGGCGAATCTCGGGGCGATGGGCGATCTCGCTGCGCATGCAGCCGCCGCGCACGATTTTCGCGCTCGCGGGCGCAGAGACAACCTCGACGTCAATGCCGTCGGTCCCTGTTCCTCAGCGGCCGTGTCGATGGCGCGCGCCTGTGCAGTCGACCTGATCGACAACGCCTTCGAGCAGCGCGCTTTCTGCGCGGATACAGCCGACGATGGAGAACGCGGCGATTGTCTTGCAGAGGTCGACGGCGAGCTCGAAGAAAGCGAAGAAGAGTGCGATGCGATTTTCGAAGCCAGACTGGATCTCTGCAGCTCGCTTGGAGATGCCGCGCACGATCCAGCGTTCGGTCCGATGTTCATGTCGAACTTCGTCAATCCCCGCAACATCGGAGGAATCGTTCCACCGAACCCCTGGTTCCCACTCGTCGTGGGAAATCGCTGGACTTACGAAGGCGACGGAGAAACGATCGTCGTCGAGGTCCGGGACGAGGTGAAACTGATTGACGGCATTCCCTGTATCGTCGTCAACGACATCGTGACCGAAGACGGCGTACTGATCGAGGATACGGACGACTGGTACGCACAGGATCTCGACGGCAACGTCTGGTATTGCGGCGAGATCGCGTTGAACTACGAATCCTTCGATGGCGACGATCCCGAGGAGCCCGAACTCGTCGATATCGACGGTTCATGGAAGGCCGGGCGCGACGGTGCTGAACCCGGCGTGCTGCTGCCATTCGCGCCGGTCCCCGGCGATGTGATTCGGCAGGAAGTTCTCTACGGAGAGGCCGAGGACGCGGTCGAGATCGACAGCATCACCGCAACGGAAACCGCCCCGGGCGGCGGCTGTGCCGGTGACTGCCTCAAGACGACGGACTTTACCCCGCTCGAGCCCGATACGCTCGAAAGCAAGTACTACGCGCCCGGCCTGGGATTGATCGTCGAAGTCGATGAAGAAACCGGCGACCGCGTCGAACTCATGCTTTTCGAATCCGGCTAACCTCGAAGGGCCAGCCCGCCGGCGAAGGATCTTACCGCCGGCGGACGTCTCCTGGTCAGTATGAAAGTATTCGTCATCAGTTTGCTCCGATCCGAAGCGCGACGCACCCATGTCGATCGACAGCTCAGCGCACAGAGCGTCGATTACCGGTTCTTCGACGCACTTGACGGCAAAGCCGGCTACAAGATCAGCTTCGATAGCTTCGATTCGACACAATTTATCCTCAGGACCGGAAGGCTCGCCACGCCCGGAGAGATCGGCTGCTTCGCGAGTCACCGGCAACTCTGGCGTCACTGCATGGATCTCGATGAACCTGTCCTGATAATGGAGGACGATTTCGATCTGACAGCCGGGTTCTCCTCCGCCGTCACGGAAGCGCGTGCGCTGATCGGGCGCTACGGCTATCTTCGACTGCAGACCGAGTCGCGCGGCAAGCGCGTCAAACATTCTCAAGCCGGCGATTTTGGCGTGCATTTCTATACGAAGGTGCCTCACGGAGCGGCTGCTTACTGCATCAGCCCGAACGTCGCCCGCGCACTCCACCTTTCGAGCGCGATATTGAACGCGCCCGTGGATGTGTTTATCAAAAGCGTCTGGGAGCACCGTCAACCGCTGTTCGGCTTATTGCCCTACACGGTACAACCGAATTGGATGGCTCGGCACTCGACGATCGGAGCAAGAGACAAACTGCGGAAGGATCTGCCTCTTCGCTCCGCCCGCGTCGTCGAGAAGGCCCGCGATCTGACGAGACGGGCACTTTTTAATCGCGGAGCGTTTCTGCGACTATAGGCGGGCATTGGCGATCGCGGCGCAGGCGATTCCTTATAATGGACGGATGCGCCTGCCCACCGACCTTTCCGAGAAGTCTTCCGCGCGAGTTGTCTGGCTGCTCACCGTCGCGCTCGCGGTGCTGGTCGCGCCGGCGACGATTGTCGCGCAAGGCTCAAATCCGGTAGCCGGCCCCGAAGCCGAGTTCCATATGGCGCGGCTGATTTACGATCAGATCGGCGGTCGCGGTCGAGGCTTTGGTGGCCGTGGTCTCGGCTGGTATGCGATTGATTATCCCGCGGCGGAATACCATCTGACACGCGGTCTCCGCCGCTTGACGAGACTCGACGTCGCGGAAGACAGCATCCATATACGCAGCCTCGACGACAGAATCTTCGATTATCCGTGGCTGTTCGTGCAGCAGGTCGGCAACTGGCGGCTGACGGCTGCGGAAGGCGCGATGCTAAGGGAGTACGTACTACGCGGCGGCTTTATGGTCGTGGACGACTTCCATGGTGTGTACGACTGGGCGGTTTTCGTAGATTCGATACGACTCGTCTTCCCCGACCAGCCGATCATCGACATCCCCGACGACGATACTCTGTTGCATGTGCTTTACGACCTCGACCAGCGTACGCAGATACCCGGCCGACGCCATCTTTATTGCGACCCGCGCGGCGAGACAACGGTGCAGCTTCCGGGAGGACCGCCGCGCTGGCGCGGCATCTACGATGACAACGGCCGGCTGTTGGTGGCGATCAACTACAACATGGATATGGGCGATGCCTGGGAGCATGCCGACGATCCCTGCTACCCGGAGCCGATGACGGCACTGGCGTACCGGTTCGGTATCAACTATGTCATCTATGCAATGACACATTGACGTGTTCCCTGTCGCTGACGCTATGAACGACATCCCGCTGTTCTGGATCGCGATCGCGATTGTCGCCACCCTGTTCTTTATCGCGCGCCGCAGGCGCAGATCTGCTGGCTCCGGATCCGGGCCGCATCTCGCCGTCAACGTCAACAAGGACCTGCTGAAAGCCTGCCACGGCGATCGCGCGATGGCCGAGCGCCTGATCAATCTCGAACTGGAGAAGCGCCCGGACCTTTCACCGACGGGCGCTGCGCTCATGGCGCTTTCGCGCCTGCGCGAAGATAAACGCTAAGGTCTTCGCGGTGATTCCGCAGCGGCAGCTAGACCCGTGCTTCGCTCGCGGCAGCGAGGATATTGAACGGCGCATGTTCCGGTAAGCGGCAATTTTCGAGCGGAACCAGAACGGTGGTTGTCAACGCGTATTGACCGGATACGACCGAGTGACTGATTCCGTCCGTGAAAACCATCCACGACGAGAGCGGCGGGAAGCGAATCTCGCGATAGCCGCTCTGGTCCCCGCGAAATTCGAGCGACTCCTTCATGTAATTGTGAATCCGCCGCATCGCGCGATCATAAGGACTCGAGTCGACAACTTTCGCCAGAGGGTAAACTTTGCTCAGACCGCCAACGAATCCGCTGAAGCAATGATCCAGAACGCCTTTCTTAACGGTAATTCGCTCTCCATTCCCACGTGCAGCGTCCGGAAACGCCGCGTGCGCCTCGAATAAACTGCGGAAGCTGCCTTTCGTTCCCCAGACACGGTCCCTGTCCGGATGCAGATTCACGAAGAAACGCAGGATGCGATTGCCGTTCGTCGCACCGTAGGCACCCGCGTCAATGTGAACGATCTCGCTGCTCGCGCGTGGATGAAGACCGCGACCTCCCTCCTCGATGCCGCGGAAACTGCTGGTTCCGAGAGTCCACCCTGGCGCAAGATTCGGCAACTGTCGCGTCAGGAATTCACCGACCCTGGAACGATGGTCGCGCAGAATGTCCGTTACTCGGGACGTTATTTCGGGTGACGCATCGAAACCCGGAACCGAGTCGGATTCGGGGTGATAGCTGATATTTTTCAGCTTCGCCTGGTCGGGAAGCTCGCTCCGCAGGAAATCACAGTCAGCTTCGGTCGGAAGCTCTATCGGGCAGCGTTCGAAAAATACGACGTCGCTCGATTCCAGCGCAGTCTCTATCTGCGCCGACGTCGCGTCGTCGAATTTATTTAGCGCATAGGCTTGCGGCATCTTCGTCATCTCTCGTTCGCCGATTCGTCCCGCCGAACAAAAACCCTATCAGAAACACTATGATACCAAGCCCCGGGTCGCGCCAGGGCTTCGGTTTACCGCAACGCCGGCACGCTCGAATGCCGCGCGGAGCTTGGGGTACACGTCGTCGACGGTAATCATGTTCATTGCGTCCGGGTTGCGTACCCTGCGTCCCCAGCGAATCTCGTCCACGGTCTTTCCGAGCTCCCTGCGCACGGCATCAGGATAGCGGTCGACGACGAGATCCTGGCTGAAGTAAGGGCCGGTGCGATGCCGGTTAGAGGTCGCATACAGACCGACTACAGGCGTCCCGACCGCCGTTGCCATATGCGCCGGCCCCGAATCCGGGCACAAGACGACTGACGCTCGCTCGAGCACGGCAACGAGCTGTTTCAGGGATGTCTGACCGATGAGATTCAGTACTTCGCACTCCGTGCGTTCGGCGATACCGCGGCCATAGTCTCTCTCCAGTTCCGTGGGTCCACCCGTCAGGACGATCGTAGCGCCGAATACCTTCGCCGCATGGTCCGCGATCTCGGCATAACGGTCGACGCTCCAGTTGCGGAAGTTGCGGAAACGCTGGCCCGTACAAGGGCTGATCACGAGCACCGCATCGCGATCTCCGATGGTCCTTGCAGCGTACTCACGGTCCGCAGGCCGCAGTGGAAGATCCCAGCGAACTTCGCCACGTTCCACACCAACCGCCGCAGCGAATTCGAACAGCCCATCCATGACATGTTGCTGCGGTGTCGAAGGCAGATGATTTCGGCAGAACAGCCATTGATAGTCCCGCCCCCTCGCTCGATCGAACCCCAGTGTGGTTTTCGCCGAAACGAAAAGGCTGACAAGATTCGCACGCATCGACGCGTGCATATGCAGCAACAGATCAAAGCGCCGGCCCGCGAGTTCCCGGCGCACATCGAGATACGCGTTACGCTTTCTCGATTTATCGAACACGACAAACTCGACACCGTCGAGTCCTTCGAGCAGTCCATACTCCATCTTGCCGATGATCCACGTCAGTTTCGTATCGGGCCATGCGTCCTGGAGCGCGCGCACTACGGGGACCGTGTGACAGGTGTCGCCGATGGCCGAGAGTCTGACAATACAGACCTCTCCGGGTGGGTCGTCGAAGGAAGGCAGCACGATTCGGTGGCTCAGGAAGTCTGAAAGTGAGCCCGGATGATAGCCCACGGCCTGAAACAGCTAAAGATTCCGCGGCGGCTGGAGGCGAACATCCAGTTGGTCTAGGATTGGTCGCGAGTCCTCTTGCCCCTATGAAGCTCTTAGCGACTATCTTTGCCGCTGTTGCGATCTGCATCGTATCGATAACCTATCTCACCGTACGCGGTAGTCTTCCCGCGCTCGACGGGACGCTGTCGATTCCGGGGCTGGCGGCGCAAGTCATTGTCGACCGGGACGATCTCGGTGTGCCCACGGTACGCGGCAGCAGTCGTACCGATGTTGCACGCGCGACCGGCTTCCTGCACGCACAGGATCGCTTCTTCCAGATGGACCTCATGCGCCGTCTCGCCGCGGGCGAACTGTCAGAACTCGTCGGCGGAAACGCGATCAACCTCGATCGTGAGCGGCGCCAACATCGGCTCCGGGCCGCGGCCCGGAATCGCATCGAACTTCTAAGCGATCGCGAGCGCGAGATACTCGTCGCCTACTCCGAAGGAGTGAACGCCGGATTGCTCGAACTCAGTGTCGCGCCATTCGAGTACATCCTGCTGCGCGCACGCGTGCAACCGTGGCAGCCGGAAGACACGATGCTCGTCAATTTCGCGATGTATTTTCAGCTCAACGATTCGGACGCCAGTCGCGACGCTGCGTACGCCATGCTTCACGACGGCCTGCCGCCCGCGTTGCGAGAATTCGTTCTCAACGAAGGCACCGAATGGGATGCGCCGCTGATCGGTAGCCCGCTCCCCGTGCCGCCGCCTCCGGAGCCCGGCGTATGCGACCTTCGAAACAGTCGGACGCGCCACTTCGTTCAATCTGTCGAGCTGCCGCTGGCGCCCCTTGAACGCGTTGCCGGCAGCAATGCGTGGGCCATAGGGCCAGCGCGAAGTTCAACTTCTCACGCAATGGTCGCCAATGACATGCACCTCGATCTGAGCGTCCCCAACATCTGGTATCGAATGCGTCTGATCGTCGAAGACGACGCCGGAATTGCGCTCGATATCACCGGCATCACGCTGCCTGGCGCACCGCCGATAGTCGCCGGCAGCAATGGCCGCATCGCATGGGGTTTTACCAACAGTCGCGGCGACTGGTCAGATCTCGTCAACGTCGAACCGGATCCGGACAACCCTGATGCGTATCTCACGCCAGATGGATACCGCCTGTTCGATATTCAAACGGAAGTCATAGACGTTCGCGGCGCACCATCGGTCGCGGTCGATATTCGATCTACGGTCTGGGGCCCGGTCGTCGGGCACGATGGGGAGGGCGGACTCAGAGCGCTGCACTGGCTGGCGCATGAACCCGAAGCTTCAAACCTGAAGATCATGGATTTCGAGGACGCCGGCAGCGTCCATGAAGCCATCCGCATCGCGCACACGGTCGGCTCACCGCCGCAGAACATCGTGCTCGCGGACCGCGACGGCAATATCGCCTGGACAATCATGGGGCGAATCCCGCGGCGAAGCGGTTACGATCTGCGACTGCCGGCAGCCTGGACGGAACCGGGCACAGGCTGGCAAGGCTGGCTGCGCTCGGATGAGTATCCCGTCGTCCTGAACCCGGAAAGCGGTGTCGTCTGGAGCGCAAACGCTCGCGTCGTGGATGGCGAAGCACTGTCGCTGATCGGATCGCATGGATATGACCTCGGAGCACGGGCGCAACAGATACGAGATCGCTTGTTGGACCTCGAAAGCGCGACGATCGCAGACATGCTCGCGATTCAGCTGGACGACCGTGCCTTGCTCCTCGAACGCTGGCGTGCCCTGCTCCTCGAGGTACTCGGGTCTACCGCCGTCGCCGGTGATCCGCTGCGCGCGGGGTTACGTCGCGAAGTCGCGCGCTGGAACGGCAGGGCCGATCCCGAAACGGCAGGCTATCGACTCGTCCGTGAGTTTCGCGAACTCGTGAGCGACGACCTCCTCTCGGGCATCGTCTCCGGCTGCGGCGATTTCCCCGACCCCGTAACACTGCAACGCCGTGAACAATCCGAAGGTCCCGTGTGGCGCCTCGTCAGCGAAAGACCCGCGAATCTGCTCCCGCCGTCGTTCGACTCCTGGAACGCGTTCTTCCTGTACGCCGCCGACCGAACCGCAGCGAGCTGCGGGACGACAACGCCCGAGAACTGCACCTGGGGAGATCGCAACCAGGTCGAGATCGCCCATCCGCTGGCGGACACGCTACCGGCCTTGTCGCCCTGGCTGACGGTCCACAGCGGCGCACTTCCCGGCGGCGAGCACACGCCGCGGGTGCAAAGCCGCGATCACGGCGCTTCGGAACGCTTCGCAGTGTCGCCCGGCGACGAAGACAACGGCTATTTCCACATGCCGGCCGGACAGAGCGGACATCCGCTGTCGCCGTTCTATCGCGCCGGACATGAGGCCTGGGTGGAAGGCCGGGCGCAAGCCTTCCTTCCCGGCGACAGTGAACACCGTCTGACGCTGCTGCCCGCGCGTTGACGACAGCGGGCTATCGGCCTTCGACCGCGAGCGGCTCAAGCTCGAGCAGTGCGAACGGGTCGACGCGTGCGTCGAGAATCCGCACGCCCCAATGCAGATGCGGCCCGGTCACGCGCCCGGTCGCGCCCGCAAGTCCGATGACCTGCCCCTGTTCGACCATTTCACCAGGCTCGACGAGCATCTCCGACAGATGCAGATAGGTCGTGTAGACGCCCAGCCCGTGATCGATGAATACCGCATTCCCGCTAAAAAACAGATTCTTGGCGAGTACAACCCGCCCCGAGTTCGCGGCCAGAATCTCGGTTCCGGTCGTCGCGCGAAGATCCGCACCCGAATGTGGCGAACGCGGTTGACCGTTGAAAATCCTGCGATGACCGAAGTTCCGCCCACCTGTCGTGCCCGGAATCGGCACCTCGAACGCGCTCGTCCAGAAAGCTTCAGGCGTCAATGTCGAGTAGATCGCGCCGATCTCCTGCGACTCCATCGCAGCGCGGTCCTGATTCTCGGGGCTGAGCTCGACGTAACCGGGAGCAACAGTGAGCTCGGTCGTCGGATACTCCTTGCCCTGAACGGCGACGGTATCGGTGTGCGCGGCTTCGCGACCGTTTTCGAATCGCCGCACGATCTCGAGCGGATACTCACCGGCGCCGGTATCGAGGTCGACTCCGATGACCGTGGCCCAACGCTCACCGACCCGAACGTAGGGAATCTCCCGATCGTCCCAACTGGCGGTCACCGCCATCAATCCGGGTTCGTGCGCTTGCGAGAGCTGTAACGCATGCCCCTGAACGACGGTCAGGGTCGCGAGCATCGCCAAAGAGAGCATAACCGGACTCCATCACATCAGTCCGGCTAGTGTAAGGGACTGGCTCGCCGCTGCAATGCATCCGCTTGCCTGGGCGTTGCGCGCGTGTCAGCCCGGCCCGTAGATCGACTCCGCCTCAGCGAGCAACTCCGCGACATCGTCGCGAAGCGAATCCGCGGAGACCTCTTCGGGTTCTACCGGCTGGCCAACGAGCAGGGAAATCTTCGCCCAAAGCAGCCACGGAAAATTACGCAACGAACGGCCGGGTCCGCGGGCGAACACGCTGTCGGCCAGACCGCCGAGCGCGATCGGAATGACGGGAACGGGATTGCGCGCCACGATGCGCTCGATCCCGGAGCGAAAATCGCCCATCGTGCCGTCGCTCGTTATACGCCCCTCGGGAAAGATGCAAAGCAGCTGCTCCTGATCGAGACACTCGCCAATCAGCTCGAAAGCCCGTTCCAGTAAGGCCGGATCTTCCTTTTTACCGGCTATGGGAATCGCGCCTGCCGCACGAAACACGAAACTCAATACCGGGATCTCGAAGATCTTGTAGTACATGACGAATCGCACCGGACGCCGCACGCAACCGGCGACAACAAGCGCATCGACGAAACTCACGTGGTTACAAACGAGGACTGCGGATCCGCGTTCGGGGATTCGTTCGAGACCGAGTTTTCGAATTCGATAGATCGTGTGGACCAGTATCCAGACGATGAATCGCATCAGGAACTCTGGCACGAGTGTATAGATATAGATCGCGACGAGACCGTTGAGAACGGCCGTCAGCAGCAGCAGTTCCTCGATGCCGAGACCGACAGAGAATGCAGCGATCGCAACGACGGCCGACAACAGCATGAACAGCGCGTTGATCACATTGTTGCCCGCGATGATGCGGGACCGATGGCTCGGTTCGCTGCGCTGCTGTACGAGTGCGTAAAGCGGAACGATGTAGAAACCGCCGAACAGACCGATCAGCACGACGTCCAGTAGTACTCGAACACTGCCTGATGAAAGGACGAACGCCGCGGCCCCGAGCAATTCGCCAGAACGCTCCGCCGGCACTGCGAAATAGAGATCGACTCCGAACAACGTGAGCCCTATCGATCCGAAAGGCACGAGACCGAGCTCGACCATGCGCCCCGACAGCCGCTCGCATAGCAGCGATCCCATCCCGACGCCGACCGAAAACAGGGTGAGCAGGAGCGTTACGACCTGCTCGTTTCCACCGAGCGAGACGCGCGTGAAGTTAGGGATCTGTGCGAGGTAAATTGCACCGAAAAACCAGAACCAGGAAATGCCGATAACCGACAGGAACACCGTTCGGCTGCGGCGCGTGAACTCGATAATCCGCCAGGTCTCGGTCAGAGGATTCCAGTTGATCTCCAGATCGGAATCGACGATCGGAACCTGCGGTACGAACCGGCTGATCCAGTACCCGAGAACTGCGACGGCTATGACCATCGCACCCACCGCAACCGTGCCGCTCTCTCCAATCCCGATCAGCACGCCACCAAGGGCGGTTCCGAGCAGAATGGCCAGGAAAGTACCCATGCCGACGAGTCCGTTTCCGCCGATCAGCTCTTTGTCGCTCAACAGCTGGGGGATGACGCCGTATTTCACGGGACCGAAAAGCGCCGACTGCGTACCGAGCAGGAACAGTACGCCAAGCAGCACCGCAGTGTTCTGGTAGTAGAGGCCGAAAGCTGCAAGAACCATAATCGCAATCTCGGCCAGCTTGATACGCCGGACAAGACCCGATTTCTCATACTTGTCGGCGAACTGCCCCGCGGTCGCTGAGAACAGGAAGAAAGGCAGTATGAAAATGCCGGCGGCAAGGTTGATCAGTGTATCCGTGCCAATCGAGCCCAGGCGCGACACTTCGAACGCGATGAGAATCAGCAGCGCGTTCTTATAGACGTTGTCATTGAAGGCGCCGAAAAACTGGGTAAGAAAAAACGGCCCGAAGCGGCGCTGGCGGAGCAAGTTAAACTGGCTGTCACGCATGCAATTGACCGATCCTGACACCGGGGACTAGACTCGGTCTCATTCCAACAACAGCCTCAGGGGAAGCATCATGAGCGGAACATCCGGAATTCGCGTCGCTCTCGCAGCAGGTACGGCCATTGTGACATTGTTGCTCGCGCCGTTCGCCTCCGCGCAGGACGTGCCGCGCTATCTCTACGATCCGACCTGGCCGAAGGAGCTGCCGAACAACTGGAAAAACGGCGGGATCATGGGTATTGCGATCGACAGCAACGACGACGTCTGGGTGTACAACCGGCCCAACGACCTCACGTCCATCGAACTCAGCGCCGAGACCGATCCGCCGATCGCGGAATGCTGCGCGCGGCCGCCCTCGATGATCCATTTCGACAAGAACGGTAACGTGATCAACTGGTTCGATGCACCGCAGGGTCACGGCATGGACGTCGACAGCGAAGGCTATGCCTACCTCGGTCAGGACACGGTGAGAAAATACGATACGCGTACGGGCGAAGTCGTCGCTGAGATCGCGCGCGTGCCGGAGCGCGAGAACGGCGCGCCCGTCGGCCTGCAGCCCTGGCCTCCCGAGCGCGCGCCCGGCATGGGCGGACGCGGCCCCGTCTTCGGCTTCCTCGGAGAGTTCCGCCCGCCGCCCGATCCGGCCGCCCAGGCTGCCGCAGCCGCAAGAGTCGCCGCCTTCCGCGAAAAGTATCCGCCCGAGACGCCGATGATCGTGGGCAACCTCGAGGAGATCCGCATCGTCGAGGACGACAACGAGATCTACGTCGCCGACAACTATCTTGGCGGTCGCGTCCTCGTCTTCGACATGGACACGCTCGAGTTCAAACGCGGATGGGGCGCATACGGCAAACCGCTCGCGGAGATCAGCACCGACGACGCCGACCACGACTACACGCCGAACGGGCCGATGCCGCCGGATTTCGCCGGTCATCTCACGTTGAACGTGTCCAACGACGGTCTCGTCTACGCAGCCGACCGAAATGCGAACCGAATTCACGTGACGACCAAGGACGGTCAGTTCCTGAATGAGTTCGTCGTTGCGCCGGGCACCGGTGCCGGCGGTTCGACGGGTGGCGTCGCGTTTTCGCACGATCCCGAGCAGCGATATCTGATCATTTCGAGCCTGACCAACAACCGCATCTGGTGGCTGAATCGGGACGACGGCACGATCGTGACCGAATACGGCCGCATGGGCGATAACGGTGGCCAGTTCTTCGGCCTGCACATGATCGCGGTTGACTCGAGAGGCTATATCTATACGGGCGAGGTTTTTTCGGGCCAGCGCGTCCAGCGTTTCGTTCCGGTCGACAGCCCGCGCGGCCGCTTGCTGCAACAAGTCGCCGAGATTCAGGAGTAGGCGTTGTGCGGAGGGGTGAAAGCCCCTCCGTTCGAAAGCGATCCAATCCCGATCAGTTCGCCATCCCGAACCACGGACGCATACGCGTACCGATTGCGCTGCCGGCGAATGCAGCGACGAGCCAGAGCCAGCCGTGCAGGCTCGATGACGACACACCGCTGAAGAATGCACCGATGTTGCAGCCGTAAGCGATGCGCGCGCCGTATCCGAGCAGAATCCCGCCCACGACCGCCGCGAGCAACGAGCGCGCAGGAACCCGCCAGGTCGGCGAGTAGCGTCCCGCAAGCCCGGCCGCGATGAGTGCGCCCAGGATAATGCCGAAATTCATCACTGAAGTGATGTTCGCGAAGACACTGCCTTCGAGGGCAGCCGCATTCGCGGGGGACTGCCAGTAGCCCCAGGACGCGACGTCGACTCCGAGACCCGCGACGATCTTGGAGCCCCAAAGCGCGAAGCCCGAGGTGACACCCCACGGCCGGCCCGCAAGCACGAGCGTCGCGATATTGACGGCAGCGAGTCCGACCGCTCCGGCGACGAGCGGCCACGGACCGGTGAGCCAGGCGCCCGTCCCGGCTGACGAGGAGATGCTGCCGACAACGCCGTTGCGACGCCGCTCGAATCGCAGCGATCCGACCCAGATGACGATGAGCAGCAGCGCCGTCGTCGAGACCGCGCCAGCAAGCCCGAATTCCCCGAGCAGCGACACGGGTTCCAGTCCTGGCGCCTGCTCCCAGGACGGCCGGTGCAATGCGCCGAGAACCGATCCCGCAACGAATGCCGCGAGTGTTGCGAGCATGCGCACGCTACCGCCGCCGACCGTGAACAGCGTGCCCGAGGCACACCCGCCGCCGAGCTGCATGCCGATACCGAACACGAATGCGCCTACGATGACAGAGAGTCCGAGCGGCCGATTGGACGGACGGAGCTCCATCCCGAGGAACTCGCCACCGGCCAGAAGCGGGAGGAATACCGCCGCGGTCACCGCGAGCATGACGACCTGCGCGCGTACGCCGGAACTGTCGCCGTGAACCGATAGTTTGCGCCACGCGGAAGTAAAGCCGAACGCCGCGTGATAAAGAACCAGACCTGCACCGAGTCCGACGGCGAACAACGCGGCCTGCCGCCAGCCGAACACGTTGATCAGATGACCGGCAATGATCGCGCTCAGCGCCGCGCCGATCGTAACGGTACGTAGGTTCATTTTCGAAGTGTTCATAAGGGCGCCCTGCGCTGTTATTTTTCTCTTCTGCGCCCGCAGTATCGCCCACGCGCCGGGAGCGCTCAAACGTACTCCGGCTCGAGCACCTCAAATCGGCGCTGATTCGGCTGTTACGCTAAGATCGAGCGCATGATTCCCGGCCCCATCGTCGAGTTCTTCAGCGCTCATCAGGACCTGCTCTGGCTCACGACCCTGGTACTCGATCTGTCGCTGACCTTGTTGATGTACCGGCTGTTCGGCCGGATCGGACTGATCGCGGCCTTCGATACGCCTTTCAGCTACTGGGCCCGAACCTGCGACGTGCCGGGCGTTCTGTCCGATCAGTCGCGATCCACGGCCGGCGCGACCGAGCCCGGCTACTCGACCCGGTAAGGCGACCGACGACGCCGCGTTATCGCGGAAACTCGAACGTCACGATGAGCAGGGACGGGTCGAACGCCGTGACCTGATGCGGGACGTTCTCGGGGATCATCAGAAAATCGCCCGCGGATACGCGATGCACCGTACCGCCTTCGATCCGCCTGACGGTCTCGCCGTTCTCCATCGTCTCTACGATTCGGCCGTCGGTCGTGATCGCGCCGCTGCCTTCGACGATGGCCCAGAGTTCGGCTTCGTTCGTATGCGACGCGGCGCGCTGCGGCGGCGTGCGTCGATCGACCGCGAGCCGATACGCGATCCCGGTCGTGGTGTTCACATCCTCGCGTTCCAGCACCGTCGTGTTGGCGTAGGCCACGCTCGTATCGAGTTCGGCCGCGCGCGCCGCCACATCTTCGGCAGAAAGCAGTAGCGCGCGGGTGACTCCCTCGGCGCCTTCCTGAGCCGCGGCCGGAACGGAAACGAGCAGCAGGACCGCGGAAAGTGTCGTCGTTGTTTTCATGGATTACTCCCCCGTTCTTCTATTGGTTTATTTGGCCCGTCCTGTCAGTCCGGAAGCGAGCATGTCGATCTTGTACAGAGATCCCGCTCCGGCGACAAAAAGCGTCTGTCTGTCTGGACCGCCGAAAGCGACGTTCTGGCAATCTCGCGGCAGGCAGCGAACGGGAATGATGCCGAGATGTTCCGCTTCGGCGCTCAGGACCTCGATCCCGCCGCCGGTCGAAACATAGAGCCGGTCGCCGCTATCGACGGCCAGCCCGTCTGCGAATGTCTTGACGCCGCCGAGACCGTTGTCGCGATTGCTTCTGCCTAGCAATGTGCCGAACTCGCGCCGGTTCTCGACGAGTCCGTCCGGCCGAATGTCCCAGGCAATGATGTGATCGCCATTGGAATCGCTGATGTAAAGCACGGTCTCGTCGCGGTTGAGCTGTATGCCGTTCGGGCGAATCATCTGATCCTCGATGCGAACAGCGTCGCCGCCCGGAGGAATGTAATACACCGCGGCCGGCAGACGCGGCCCCAACGGCTCGCCGCCATAGCGTTCCACCAGTTCCTGTTGTTGTCCCGCAGTAAGACCGGGATCGGTAAAGTAAACGCCGCCGGTCCTGGCAACGATCAGATCGTTTGGACGGCTGAACGGCATTCCGTCGTACTCGTCCGCGAGCACGGCCTCGGCCTCGGGCGGATAGATCACACCAATCCGTGTCGAACCGTCCCAGGCCTGCGCGGAAATCAGATGACCGTCGGGGTGTTGGGTGATGCCGTGCGACTCGTTGGACTCTGCGACCAGCACCGTGACTTCGTTGGTTTCGGTGTCGAGGCTGTGAATCCGGAGCCCGTCCGGTTCCGCGAACAGCAGCCGGCCATCCATCAATCCGATCGGATCGTCGAGCCCGTTGTAGCCTGTCAGGATGCGGACGATTTCCGCACCTTCCTCGACGACCCCGGGAATCCCGGTCGCGGTACCCACGACGACGGGCGCATAGCCTTGCTGTGCGCTGGCGACGACCGCGAACGCCTGCGAGATCAGTACGCTCAAAATAACGCCGACTGCCTTTGCTGTTTTCATGTCAATCGTTACTCCATTAGTCGATGTACTACAGTTGCCGAAGCGGACGTGAAGCGTAGCACGCGGCCATATTTCTGCGACGCGACTCGCTGTGCGTCGCTCCGATCATCGGGTGAGATAACTCTCCAGCTGATCGATCAGTGCTTCCTGATCCTTGATTACGGCCTTTACGAGGTCACCGATCGACACCACGCCAAGGACGGCCGAGCCTTCGAGCACCGGAAGATGGCGAACGTATTTGTCGGTCATTATCGACAGTCCTTCCTGAACGGTAGCGTCGGGCGAGATCGTGAGCACGGGAGAACTCATGACTGTACTCACCGGCGTATCCTCCGACCTGAGTCCCTGCAGGATCACCTTGCGGGTGTAATCACGTTCGGAAACGAAACCGACAAGCTCATCGTCTTTCAGCACGATCAGGGCTCCGACGTTGCGCTCGGCCATGCGGCGGATGGCGTCCAGTACGGATTCGTCCGGAGACGCCGACCAGATGATCGTGCCCTTGTCTTTCAGAATGTCGCGAATGCTGTGCATAACGTTCCTTCTTATTCTAGCCGTGTCTTCGCAACGCGCGCTCGCCGTTAACCACAGATCGTGCCATGAATCCTGCGTCCGATCACGCCTCGACCGGCTCCGGCAATCGGTTCAGACGCGCGATTACGTCCGTCACCGCTGCCAGACGATGCTGTATCGCCTGCTGCTCGTTTCCTGCGACAACGCGGGTTCCATGTGTCGTTTCCCAGCGCTGTATTCGTTCACGTCTTAGCTCCTCACGCGAATCGATCCACTGCTTGCGGGCTTCGAAACTCAACGCCTTCACGAAGCGCTGCTTCTCCGTACGGAAGCTCTCGGTGAGCGGAATGTGGCTCGGACAGACGACGTCACAGCACCCACATTCGATGCAATCGAAAAGGCCGAACTGGTCCAGAGAGCTAGACCGGTCCTGCCCGGCCAACCGGAACAGTTCCTGCGGCTGCAGATACGCCGGGCATACGGCTGCACAGTCGCCGCAGCGAATGCACGGCTGCACATCTTCAGCTTCGGGTAGCTCCTGCTCGGTAGCGGCAACGATACAGTTCGTCGAGCGCGTGACGGGGACGACGTCGCTTTCAAGCGGAATCCCCATCATGCTGCCGCCCATGATCAGCTTAACTACCGGTGCGTTGTAGCCTCCGCATGCCGTCACGACATCCGCTACCCGCGTACCGAAGCGAACTTCCAGATTGCGTTGACGCAGCACACCAGTACCGGTGACGGTGGTGATTCGGCTAATCAATGGTTCCCCTGTTTGCAGGAAACGGCAAAGCGCAACTGCGGTGCCTACGTTTTGACAGAGATAGCCGATGTCAGTCGGACGGACCAGCGAAGGCACCTGGTTCCCGGTCAGTATCTCGATCAGCTGCCGTTCGCCCCCGGCAGGATAGACGACCGGGACGACGACCAGAGACAGACGGTCCGCGGCCCCGAGAGCCCCGATTTCCCGTTCAAGAGCCTCATGAGCTTCGGGTTTATCGGCCTCGATCGCGACCACTCCGGCCTCCGCGCCCGTCAGTTCCACCAACACGAGTGCCCCCGCTATCACTTCACGCGGTGAAGTGCGCATCAACATGTCGTCGCAACTGATGTAAGGCTCGCACTCGACCCCGTTAATGACCACCAGGCGTGTGGCCCGACGCCAGGTCGCGGCCAGTTTGACGCCGGCCGGAAACACGGCGCCGCCGAGACCTGCCAGGCCCGCCCGCGACATCGCCATGGCCAGTGCGTCGGGCGTATCCCACTGACTCAGATCGGGGGGCTCCAGCCCGGACCAGGGCTCATCGTCGCCGTCGACCTCGAGCATGGCGCACAGAGCCTGCCGACGCCGCGCCTCGCCCACTGGGTGAGTCTCCAGTGAACGGATAACGCCGGAGGTACTTGCATGCGTCCATGTCGCGAGGGGACCGCCGCCACTGACGAGTGGCTGTCCGCGCAACACACGCTGCCCGCTCCGCACCTCAGGTCGGATACTCTGCGCCGACAGACCGCTCTCCAGCGGCAGTACGATTTCGTTCGGCAGGGGTGCGGACTCGAGCGGCGCGCTCGTGCTCGAACGCTTGTGCGCGCGCAGCACGACGCCGCGCCCGCGAGAGACGCGGCCCTCGATGACACCCATGTCGAGAACGGCGCTGCTCTCGACAGTCGGCGTCCGGGGTGTCTCCTCGCTATCCATGGCTCAATCCCGAAGTCGGCACCGCTACCTCGCCACGATCCGGGCATGCGCTTCTTCTTCCGGCGCAGCCTGGAATACGCCGGAGCTCTGCCCTGCTACTTCGGTCAGTTTCAGGACGAAAGCAGCCATCTGCCAGGGTCATTCGTAGCTTTCGACATCGCTCAAGGGAAGCTTGCCTCTCAC
>JAHEKF010000004.1:43267-80808 GCA_024638465.1 Rhodospirillaceae bacterium
GCCGCTGCGGCTTCTCCTCACTCGGTGACTGGCTCGATTACCAGCAGCGCGCCGTCGAGTTCTTCGGTCAGGACGTAGATCAGATCGTCCGGACCCTGGCGAACGTCGCGAATGCGTTGATGAAGATCCGCCAACAACCACTCGCGTTCCTGTTCGCCGGCTTCGTTGAAGTTGATCCGTTCGACGTGGCCGGTCTTGTGAAGCCGGCCCGTCCTCAGGCTGCCGATGAACAGGCTGCCCCGCCACCCGGGGAACCGGTCTCCGGTGTAGAACATCGTTCCTGACGGCGAGATCGACGGCACCCAGAATATCTCCGGCGGAATCAGGTCGTGACGCATGGGATCGGCGGTGATTCTCGTGCCGTCATAGTTTCGTCCGTAGCTCGCCAGCGGCCATCCGTAGTTGCCTCCGGCCTGGATGATATTGACCTCGTCGCCGCCCAGCGGCCCGTGTTCGCTGGCCCACAGTTCCCCCGTCTCGGGATGAAACGTCAGTCCCTCGATCGCACGATTGCCGATCGCGAAGATCTCCGGAAGGAAGCCGGGCTTGCCGACGAACGGATTGTCGTCCGGAACGGAGCCGTCGTCGTTGACCCGCAAGAGCTTGCTGACATCGCTCATCGTGTCCTGAGGCTTTTCTCGGTTGCGGCGAAACGGCGAGCTGAAGAAGATGGTGCCATCGGGGGCGAACAGCAGTCTCGAGCCATGGCCGCCAGGCGCGGTGTCCCAGGCATCGGCAACGAACACATCTTCTACGTTCGATAACGCCGTCGCATCCTCGTTCAGGCGCCCACGGCCCAGCACGGTGGTTGCGTAATAATCAGCACCCGGCGGTGGCGCCGCACCCTTGACGTAGGTGAAATAGAGTAATCGATTCGATGCAAAGTCCGGATGCAGCCGGAGATCCATCAACCCTCCCGACGAAGCCTCGGCGACTGCCGGCGTCCCGGCGACCGGAGTCGGATCCAGTTTTCCGCCGCGTATGATTCTGAGATCTCCGTCGCGCTCGGCGACGAGAATGTCGCCGCTCGGCAGAAACTCCATCCCCCAGGGGTGATCGATACCGCGCGTTACGAGCGATACCTTGATTCTTCCTTCCGGGGCCTGGGTGTCGAAGTACCAGGGCCCGTCGCCGAGTGGCACGGTCGGCCGCTCCTGCGCCGGAAGCGTCGCGGCAAAAAGCAGCAAAACACTCGTGATTAACTTCGTCTTCGTTGCAGTCAGCATGTCTTGACTCCGTGCGGCGCTATTGCGTCGTCATCCTATACATGGCCTCGACCTGAATCGAGCGCCAGTCATCGTAGTTGAACAGGTGGTCGTACTCGGCGAGTGTCACCGAACGCCGGACCTCGTCCAGCCGTATCCTCGAACACTGTGCCGCTGCCGGCATGGACCAGCTGGCAACCGCGAGCGTGACCACGATCAGTTTTTCTGAGCTTGCATTTCACGCTATAAACTCCGTCTTTCGTACTACCGGACCGATAGCTCCTCGATTCGCGGATCGGCGGGATCTACCACGCATCCGTTCGTGGACAACAGATAGCGGATCCGTTGCCCTTCGTCATCCAGGAAGTGCAGCGATTGCTGAAACATGATCGGCGGTCGCGATCCCGCAGCGACAGTCGCCTCGACGACAACCAGACGATGCCGGTTGGCGTTCAGATAGATTCCCGCATAGGTTCGCGATCCATCGGAATTCGTCAGCTGAATCTGATGGCCCTCGACCCGATCCAGATGCGACCATGCATCGTAGGTCACCTCTGCGTCACGCTCGCGAAATTCTCTCGCCGCAACGGCGACCGACGCTCGCTCCGCATAGATCCAGTTCGTGGGGCCGCTCCCGGCCTCGGGGTTGTCCATTTCTTCATGAATCCGTTTCGAATCCGTGAAGTCGACAACCGTCGTGATGTAGACGTCTCCGTCAACCTCAACGGTGTAGCGTCTGGCCGGATACGTCGCAATGAAATCCGACTGCCACATGAACTCCTCGACCACCGGCTCCGCCGGCAGATTAACGCCGAAGTAGTCGGCCTCGTTGGTATATTCGAACCACCCCTGAGCCAGAGCCGGCACCGACAGGAACAGAGAAATAACGCTACCGAGTGGAAGACTGGATCGACGCATTGTTCTTTTCCTCAACTGTCGTATCGCCCGGATATCAGTATAACCCCGCGTGAACAGAGCTCGTGGAGCGGGCGGCGTAACTCGGGACCCGATCGCGATAACGACCTCCCCGTTGCGGGTGAGGCGAGCTGGCGGCCTGGACGCGCCGGTCAGGCGAAATGAATCGCCGCGCCCGCCTGAAGCACGGGCTCCGGCTAGCCGCCGGTACCCGCGTCGGGCAGCGCGCAATTGAACGGCTTGATTTCCTGCCCGGCGAGCCAGACCCAATCGCCTGTCATGACGACCGGCTCGGTGAAGTTCACCGGGTCCGTAATACGCGCCTCCCATGCGAGTGTCGTGCCGTCTTCGCTGAGAGTGAACGTCTCATCGATCACGACGTCCTCGCTTTGCGGCGTGCCGAGGTCATCGACATAGCGCCAGTCGATGTCGGTCGTCCTGATTGAAAGCGTCCGGCCTTCCAGCGTGCCGATCGAAACGCCCATGCGCGGCTGGATAGGCTCGCCAACATTGTCCGGGCGCAGGAAAATGGTCCGCACGCCATCCCACTCCTCGAGCCGCATCAGTATCCGGTTACCCTCGTCGACGAACTCGATCGGATAGGGATTGTCCATCGCAGTGGGCAGGCCGGGAGGAATACATTGCAGTGCCGGGTCGTCCGCCGCGTCCCAGGATGCCTGCGCCAAACGTCCGGCTTCCGTCAGCGGGTAAACGGTCGTACCGGATCCCGTTTCAGGGCGGGAATTGGGAATCCAGATGCGAAAGATATCCGCGCGCAACTCCTCGGCAGCATTGCGGGACGCTGCCAGGGTCGCTTCGTTCAGCCCGTAACGAACGGGCGCGGCCGCCTGCAGTAATAATTCCTCGCCGGTCGAGAGTGTGATTGCGCCGGCAAACATCACCGGACGCCCGTTCCGGCCGAGGCTGCCGCTGACACTGACACGGTCGCCTATCCGGACGCTGTCGCGCGCTACACCGAGCCGCTCTACGGTATTGACGGAGCCGAACTCGACCTCCCAGATCTGATCCGGACCTTGTCCGACGTCGCGGGCGATCTCTAGCCGCACGTGCGGGTTGCGCCAGAATACCGAGACGATCTCTCCCTCGATTTCGCCGATGTCGTTGCGGTCGTAGATCCCTGCCGCCGCATGATGGGCGGCGCTGTTGTAGCACACGAGCGTCGCAGCCAGTAACAGGCACAAGCGCTTAAGCATTTCTCCTCCCGCCGGCGCCAGCCGGCCCGAACATCGGATTTCGACGCGTCGGCTTGACGTTGAACCGACTCTTATTGCGATCATTATTACACCCTTGATCGCATAGAATGCAATTCGCCGTCCGCGTTACACAGGTTGCAGCAATGAACGCTCTACAGTGGCTGGAGGAGACCGAGTTCGCCGACTGGGTACTGACGTCGTATGTCGGCTTTCCATTGATGCTGAGCCTTCACGCGGTAGGTATGGCGATCGCGGTCGGGCTGATTCTGGTTATGAACCTGCGTCTTCTCGGACTGTTCGAGTTCGTCTCGTTCAGCTTCCTGCGCCGGGCGCTCGTCGCAGCATGGGCCGGGCTAACAGTGAACTTCCTTTCCGGTACTGCACTCTTCATTCCTCGCGGCGTTGAATACGTCGGAGATCGCGCTTTCCTGACGAAGATCACGCTGATCCTGATCGGCGTTTCGGCAACGGCCGCTCTGCATATCCGCCTCGAACGCGATTCAGTGAGCTGGCAAACCGACGCCGTCGTTCCGTCGAACACGAAGCTATGGGCGGCTGCGTCCGTAATGATCTGGTTCGGCGCCATCGCGTCGGGGCGTCTTATCGCCTACGTTGACTGACGCGGATGGAAATATTGGCTGACTGGATTCGAAACACCGCAATCTCGAACTGGGTCAACGGCGGCCCCTGGATATGGCCAGCGCTCGAGACTCTGCACTTCACGGGCCTCTGCGTACTGATCGGCGGATTGATCGTCATGGACCTGCGCCTGATCGGCTATCGTCGCGATCTGCCGTTGCGAACGGTCCACAAGATCATGCCGCTGGTGTTCACAGGCTTCGGGATCAACCTCTGCACAGGAACGCTGTTCTTCGTGGGCAACCCGCATCGCTACATCGTGAACTACGCCTTCCAGGTAAAAGTCGTGCTGCTGATACTCGCGGGCTTGAACGCGCTCGCGTTCCGGGTTTTCGTCTCCCCGAGGATGCAGGCGTGGAACGAAGAAACGGCAAGCCCGGCCGTCGCGAAGATAATGGGCTGCGCCTCGCTCGCGCTGTGGTTTGGCGTCGCCATTCACGGCCGGCTGATCACGTTTTTCGGCTGATCGGCCGCCGGCGGCTCTACGCGTGCGGTATCTGATGCCTAGTATTGCGTAAACAGGACATCGTAAGGGCCGACGCTGCCACGATCGACGACGAGATGCTGGTAACCCGACTGCGGCCCGCCGGACCGCACGAAACGGTTCGGGTCCGACGACTTGACGTCGTTACGATAGCGCAGATGGACATACTCGCTGAGCTCGATCGCCGTCACGTCGCCGTCACGATTCTGATCGGCATGACCTTCACCGATAGCCTCGTCCAGAAAGTACGACAGATAGCCGCCCGCGCGAAACTTGACCGCTACCTGCGACGTGACGTCTTCCTCGGACGAGAACATCCCCATGCGACCCGGTACGGAGATAAGATCTTTTGCAAACCCGCCGCTGAAACAGGAATCGAGAAACATCAGCGTCGTTCCGGCGTTGATACCGGCGAACAGCTCGCGAATCTCGTCGTCGCGAAGTTCCTCGTCATAAAGCACGAGCGTCTCATCCAGAGAGTCGGGATCCGCCATTTCGGGCCCGGCGCGCTCGACCCGGCCGCCGTGCCCGGAGAAAAAGAACACGAAGGTATCGTCGGGGCCCGCCTCGGCCGCAACGTGGCTCAGCGCATTGCGAAGATTCTGTTCCGTTGCCTGCTCGTCGGTCAGCGTAATGGCGTCTTCCGGCAGCATACCTCCACCTCGGATCATCGCATCGCGAACGCGAATGGCGTCCTCGGCGGTGAAATCGAGATCGGAATCGGTACCCGGATAATCGCTGATACCAGCGAAGATGCCGAAAGTTCTTCCACCGGCTGCGTTGCCCCGCAAGCCCGGCGTACGCGACACGTTTTCGCCAAACGAGAGTGACAGGAGGTAATCGCCAACTTCGTCGACCGCGTATGACGTAGCGACAACGCGGTATCGCCCGGTCTCCGCCAGGTCGAGCTCGACGAGAGAGCGGGAGGTACTGCCCTCGTAATCGTCGTTCTCGATGACGTCGCCGGACGGCGTCATGAGCGCTACATAGGTATCGAAATCGCTCGAGGTCATGTCGATCGTGACGTTCTGACCGGCGCTGCCGTCGAACACGTAGATGTCCTCGTACTCGCCGGTGTCGAGCTGCTGATCGCCCGCTTCCAGTACGCCTCGCGCGGGACCGCCGGCTTCCAGCGTGGCGACGTCCCGGTTGCCGCGAGAGCGATCCCCGGCCAGGTCGGAGAGCTCGATACTGAGATCGTAGGACCCCGTCGCGCCCGCTTCGTAGGATGTCACTCCGACCCGGTATGTCCCGGCTTCGGTAATGTCGATCGCCAGCGTGCTGTCCGTCGAATTCGAGGCGTCGTCGTTCTCCTCGCGCCCGCCGATGGGGTCGGCGAGAATGAGGTAGGTATCGAAATCGCTGGAGCTCAGGTCGATCGTGACGCGCTGCCCCGGACGCGCTTCGAATTCGTAAGTGTCGAGGTACTCGCCACCGTCAAGAACCGTGTCTCCGGCGGCCAGTGTTCCCGTCTCTTGCCGGGCTCGTTCGACAGCAGCCGCATCGCCGACGTCGATCTGCAGCGTATAAGCACCGGTTTCGCCTTTGGCGTAACTCGTAACGATGACTTCGTAGGTACCCCTCTCGGACAGATCGAGCGCGAGCAGCGAGCGTGCGATGTCACCTTCGTAATCGTCATTATCGAATTGCTCACCGCTCGGCGCCACAACGATGAGATACGGGTCAAAGTCGGTCGATCGAAGATCGATAACCGCCTGCTGCCCGTTCAGACCTTCGAATGTGAAACTGTCGCGATATTCGCCGCTCGCGAGCGTATCGTCGCCAGCCTCGAGCCGGCTTCGCTCAACGGCTTCCTCTCCGGCATCAGCCACGAGTGTTATCTGCCCCTGGTTGAACAGATCACGACAGTCGCTGGCGTCTCTGTAGAGATCCGCATCGACGAGGTAAGAAGCTACGCCTTCGCCTGCGAAGCGCGGGTCGTCGCATTCGCCGTCATTCGCCCAGGTGCTGCTATCGTCGCCGAAATCCACGCCACCGCCATCAGCATCTGCGCGCAGGCTTATGCTGCCTTGGGCGAGGAGACCCGAGCAGTCGGTTGCGTCCGCATAGGCGTCATCATCGAGCAGGACCGCTGCCATGCCTTCGCCTTCGAAACGCGGGTCGTCGCACTCGCCGTCGAACGCCCAGGTGCTCGAATCGTTGCCATAGTTGATGCCGTCCGACGCCGAAAAACTCTCGACATCCCCCCGGAAACGGATCGAGCCGGCATTGAACAGCTCGCGACAATCGGTTGCGTCGCGCAGTCGATCTTCGTCCAGCAGAATAGACGCCATTCCCACGCCTTCGAAGCGCGGGTCGTCGCACTCGCCGTCTTGTGTCCACTCGCCCGAATCGTCGCCAAAGTCGACATCGCTTTGTGCAGAAGCGGCATTCGCCAACAGCAGGAACACGATAGTCGACAGATACCTTATATAAGGTGATGCGATCATTGTTGACACTCCGGGCTATACAGGGCGCTGCAACACGACACAGTATCCAGGAAGCGCCGTCTCGCCGAGCGAAGATGGCTCACAAAATGCCGCCGACAGCCCTGGCAAGATACGCGGTCACACTATCCAGGTCGAGCGATCGATGACCCAGAATGCGGCCAGCGTGCCGACGCCATAAGCGACAGCTCTCGGCCACCAGCGAGGCAGAGGGATCGCGGCACGGCGCACGACCCAACCGAAGCTCAGAACGGCAGCGATGAACAGTAGCTGTCCGACTTCTACACCGACGTTGAAGAACAGCAGCGCAAGCGGTATCGCCTGATCGGGAAGCCCGACCTCGGCAAGCGCGCCGGCGAAACCGAAGCCGTGCAACAACCCGAACGAGAATGCGACGAGCCACGGAAACCGAGCGGTAAGGTCGTCGGACGCCCTTGTCGCAGTAGTATCGGTTCTCGCGAGTTGCGTCGCCAGGAACAGTATACTGAGCGCGATCGTCGCTTCGACCGGAGCGCCGGGGACAGTCATCAAGCCGAGCGTCGTCATGGCGAGCGTCACGCTATGTGCGATCGTAAACGCCGTTACCGTCAATACGAGCCGGCGGACGCCGTTGATGAGCAATAACAGCGCGAGCACGAACAACAAATGGTCGATACCGATAAGGATGTGCTCGACGCCAAGAACGAAATAGGTCGCGATTACATCGAGAGCACCCGATTGCTCGGGCACGACTACGCTGGGTGCTGCGGGTGTCAGCCGGCGAAGAAGAGCAGCGCCACTCAGATAATCGATACGGACCAAGGCGTCGGTCATCGTAAACGGCAGGCCACCGATCTCGATCGTCAGACCGGCGATACCTTCGGGACAGCTGAGCTCTGTCGTCTGAATTTGCGCATCGACGACCACGTAGGTCCGGAGTTGCTGGTCGAGTTCGCAACTGGCAGGCAGACGCGGCGTGAGCACTTCGTAAAGACCACCGGAGATCGACACTTTCCATTGCACATCAAATCGATTCGGCGCAGTTTCGGTCAGGCTCAGATAGCCCGGGTCGAATTCATGCGCCTCGATCCGCCCGGCCGCAACCGCAGACAACAGCACCACACATATCAGCAGCTGTCTCATTCGGCTGAATCGGCAGGTCCGGGAGCGCCGACGAGGATCCGGTAGCGTGCCCTTAGTTTCTGGTACTCGGTTTCATTCGCTTGCCGGCGACGTTCGGCGACCAAAGCAGACGTGACTTCGGCCCGAATCTCATCGAGATCAGGCTGATAGGCTGCCACGCGCTCGATGACGCGCACGGCGTGCAAGCCGAAGTCCGATCGGATCGGGCCCTGCCAGACGCCGTCAGCCGGCAGCGCAGCCAGCGCATCCGCGAAGCCGGCGCCGAAGCCCTCCGCAAGCGAAGCATGGGAAACGCGCTCGTAAACGTCATCGAAAAGATAGTCGTCGCTTTCAACAGCGTCTGCCGTCCCCGCCTGCAGCGCCGCGATGGCATCGGCTACCTCCGCTTCGAGATCCGGACGTTGCGGCGACGAGCTGAAGAAGCGCTGTTCGAAACTGATCGATGCGGGTACGCGAAAACGCCCCGGATCCGCAGCAAAGAACGCCTCGAGTTCCTCAGCCGTCGGCGTGGCGGGCTCGGCAACGTCCTGTGTCAGGAACAGCATTTTCTCCGTGAGACGCGCGCGCACGAGCGAATCGTCCTGATCCAGACCGAGCGCAATGGCCTCCCGATAGAGGATCTCATCCCTGATTCTGGGTTCGATCGTCGCCAACAGCTCGTCCTCGGTCGGCGCCCGGCCATGCAGCACGGTGAGCGCCTCGCGCGTACTTTCGACTTCCTCTTCGCTGATAACGATCTGTAACGGGTCGTCACCCTCCGGTTCCCCGCGCCAGGCATACAGCAGAAACACAAGCCCTCCGAGCAAGAGAAAGTGAATCAGTGGATCCCGGGCGAGTCGAAACATCGGAATAACTTACCGCGCGGCCGCCCACGCGTCCATCGCGATAGTTTTAACTTTTTGTTTTTATTACAATCCTTGCAAACAATGTACCGAAAACGGCCCTCCTCGTATCTGCTTCACTGCCTGGCGCTCGCGGCCCTGATGTCCTGGGGTCCATCGGCGAGCGCCCACGGCGGTGTCATGTTCGAGGACGATATCTGCGTCATCAAACTGGGCTTCCTGACGGCCCACTTCACGATTTACCAGCCTCGCACGAGAGCCAGCGAGGAGTTCTGCGAAGACGTGCCGGATGTTACCGACACCATATTCGTTCTCGACTACCTGCATGACAGCATGAAGGAGATGCCGGTCGAGTTTCGAATTCTGCGCGACGTCACAGGACTCGGACTGTACGCGACATGGGACGATGTAGCCGAACTCGACGACATCGAAAGCGCGACGGTTTTCTATCGCGATCCCACGAAAGAGGCCGATTCCGTACTGACCGTGAATCTCTCCTTCGACGAGCCGGGTACCTATATAGGAATCGTGACCGCAGCACACCCGACGCTCGATAAGACTTACAGCACGGTGTTTCCGTTTCGCGTCGGCGGCAGCGGTACCGGGCTGTTACCCCTGTTCATCCTCCTCGGCGTTATTGCGCAGTTCGCTTACTGGCTCAGTAACGGTACGCTGGCGAGATGGATACAGAAACTCGCCGGGTCGAGTTAGGCTGCGGTGATGATGCGCGAACGATGGCTTCTCTTCGCAGCGATAGTTGCCGCGATAATCTGCTTTCCGCCAGGCTGGTACCCGGAGCCCCTGAGATTGCAGCTCGCGCAGTGGTTCGGTCCCGGAAGCTTTCGGCCGGCACCGGCCTCACTCGCCATCGACGGCGAAGTGCCGGAGCTGCGTTGCCCCGAAGACCTCCTCGGCTGGCGCGAGGCGCAGACGATCGAAGGCGTCGAGCTGCGCAGCTCGCCAGCCTGCCTGGCTGACAATCCGTACGCCGTTGCGGCGTTCGTTCGCGGCACGAACAACGTCACACAGGCGACCCTGCTCGAGAGTGGCCTGACTGCCGATGCAGTGGAGAAAGGCGCAGACCTCGACGGCGACGGAGATCCGGATGAGATTCACATTCGGCTGGAAGTCGTCGAACTCAACGGCAGTTCGCCGGAGATCGCGGCGCCCGTCGCGCAGTATTCGATCGCGCCCGGTATCCAGCCGGGGCTCTGGGTATTCGCCCCGAAAATGGTCGGCATGGCCACTGAGAGCTTCGAGTCGCTGACCGCTCAGGCGATGTTGCGACTTCCGTCGCCCGCTATTCGCGTCGAGCAGGGCGACCGCGTGAGTATTACGCTCGAGAACAGCCACTACATGCCGCACACGGTCCATTTTCACGGCGTCGACCATCCCTTCGTCGATGCGAACGGCGAAGGAAACGACGGTGTTCCGTTCGCAAGCGAGCCGCCTGTGCTGCCCGGGGAGGCGCGAACCTACGACTTGCAGCCTCGCAGCGCGGGTACCGCGCTTTACCACTGCCATGTACAACCGCACGTCCACATCATGATGGGCCTGCAAGGCCTGTTTGTCGTTGAAGAAAACCGTCCCGATAACTGGCTGCAGACGCTCAATATCGGTTCAGGACAGGTGCGCGTTCCGTCTCGCGCGGTCGCTGAGGAATACGACCGCGAGTACGACCTTCACTATCTCGAACTCGACCGCGATCTGAACGACCGCATCCAGCGATTTAACGACCCGCGCCTGATAACGCGGTCGATGCATCGCGACTATGACGTCACTGATGCCGAGAGCGATTACTTCACGCTCAACGGGCGTTCGTTTCCGTATACGTTTCGGGAATCGCTGGTCATCGTCGAACCCGACGAGCGCATCAAGCTGCGTGTCGCTAACGGCGGCAGTACGCCGATCGCATTCCACACACATGGCCACAAGGTGACGATCACACACCGCGACGGAGTCGCTGCCGACCCGCCCGCGCAAATTACGAGAGACGTTGTCACTATCGACATGGCGCAGCGGCTGGACCTGTCACTCGAGACAACCAACGATGGGTTTCATTCTTACGGCAGCGGCATCTGGCTGTTCCACGATCATCGCAGCCGCGGCATAACGACGGATGGGATCGGTCCGGGCGGGAATATCAGCGCTATCGTCTATGGCGATTATCTCGAGGACGACGGCTGGCCGCGAACGCTCGGCATAAGCTGGGACCCGTTCTTCACCGAAGCCTACTACCGCAAGGAGCGCCCGATCTGGGCGGACTATGCGCCCGAGCTGTTCGGCGCGAGCGGCAGCAACCCCTGGTTCGTTGCGCGGCTCGCTGGCCTCGGGCTCGCACTCGGCGCGATCCTCGCATTGCTGCTGAGAATGCTGAGACGACGCGCATGAAACGCGGCCGCTGTCGTCGCCTGCCGGGTCTCGTGCTGCTCGCCCCGCTGGCGGGTCCGTCGCTCGCACAGATGCCTGCGGGCGAAACGATGATCGGACACCATCAGATGCACATGGACGCCTCGGGCTCCGTCATGAACCAGAACTCGACCGAACTGCCATACGACTGCGCGGAACTCGGCGAAGATGTCGAGATTACCGTCCACGGCGGGCGCGCCTACACCGGAGGCAGCGACGGTCAGACCTTCGGGTACAGCGAGCACGAGTATTTCGCCGAACCCTGCAGCCGTGTCACCGTCACGTTCATCAATGACGACGCAGTCCGGCATCAATGGATGATTCACGGGCTCCCGAAGTACCTCTATCCCGGCGGAATGTTCCACCTCGAAGCAGCGGGCGGCGCAACCGTGAGCGGGACCTTCATCGTGCCGAGCGACAACCGGACCTATCTCGTGCACTGCGACATGACGCAGCACATGGAACAGGGGATGAAGGCGCAACTGGTAGTGGGCGCGGGAAGCGGCGACCTCTGGAGCATTCCCGGTATCAGCGGCGGCCTCTACCGCGACGACTATTCGCCCGACCGTTACTGGGGTTTTCTGCTATCCGGCCTGGCGCTCGGCTTCCTGCTGACGGTTGCGGTGCACTATTTCCTGCGCGGGCGCTGACCTCATGGGCAGGATGGACCAGGTCCGTTCATGAAGCTACGATCCGGTTACGACACGATACCGTGAAATACGACGAACGAAGGGGGCACACCATGTCGAAATCCAGACACGCCAGCGAGGCTCACGATCCCGGGCAATCCGCCCCGCAAGTCAGCCGTCGCGAGGTCCTGAAAGGCGCCGCGGGCGCCGCAGTCGCGGGATTGAGCGCTTCCGCGTCGGCGCAGTATTCCGGACTGATGGAAGGCGGTCTGGGCGTACCCTTTCGCCTGCCAATGGGCGCGCTGAACTACCTCGACCGGAACCAGTACATCCACAACATGGAGATCATCTCGTATACCGAGGGTCACCCGATCGCGAGCGGCGAGCCGCTGATGGCGATGTGGGCTCGCGGAGATGAACGGCTGCTACCGACCGGCAATGGCTGGCTGGATCTCGGCAACCCGCGCGAGCCCGAGTACATCGACGCGGGTGCGCGGATTCAGGGCACGATTTCGTTCCAGGAGTCCACGGGCAAGTGGATCATGATGCGGACGCATGGCCAGCCGCTTTCGGGCGCGCAACCCGAGTTTCCACATGGCCGCTACCATGAGGAGAACTTCCGCCGCGCCGTCAGCTACAGTGGTCTGCGCGGCATTTCGACCTGGGACATCACGGATCCGACGAGCCCGGATCTGCTCGACGAGTTCAGTACGGGCGAAACCGGCAGCGGCACGCATCAGAATTATTACGACGGCGGTCGCTACGCATTTCTCGACGCTGGCTGGTCCGATCAATTCCGAATGGAGAACCCGCAGCGCCCACATGGCAACGGGCTCATGATCGTCGACCTCTCCGATCCTGCAAACGTCACCGAAGTCGCACGCTGGCATGTGCCAGGGCAGCTTCTGGGCGAGGAAGACGAATACAGGAAATACTGGTTCGCCGGAGATCACGCCGCCTGGACCGCGTCACATGGCGCGCCCTGTATGCCGGTTCGCGTCGAAGACGGCGGCCGCTACGGTTATGGCGGTTTCGGCCACTTCGGCATGATCACGTTCGATTTCAGCGATATTCGCAATCCAAGAGCCGTCAGCCAGTTTCTCTGGCAGGGAGAGACGATCGCCGGTATCCCCTACCACACGGTATTACCGATCGTTGACGGCAACGGCCGGTTTACCAACATCCTGATCGGGCTGCCCGAAGCGATCGAACCTGACTGCCGCGAACCGTACAAGCCACCACAGGTCATCGACGCCAGCGATCCGGCCAATCCCTACGTCGTCGGGCTACTGCCACGACCCGAGCCTCCCGAGGACGCGCCCTATGCCGATTTTTGCCTGTCACGCGGCCGCTTCGGAACGCACAACACGAACTCGTTCATCCAGCCGGGCCGCGCCAATCCGAATCTCGTCGCGACCACCTGGTTCAATGCCGGGGTTCGTCTTCACGACATCTCCAATCCTGCACGACCCGTCGAGGTCGCGTGGTTCCTGCCGCCACGCGCAGGCGAGATGGAGGATTACAACAGCTGGCGGCGAGGCGACAGCGAAAACGTCTTCATCGAGTGGGACCGAAATCTGATGTGGCTGGCCACTCATGAGGGAACGTATTGCCTGTCGTGCCCGGCACTGGGAGAACCGGTACTCGAGCCGCGCGTCATCGAACGCTGGACCGTGCCTCATGGCAATCGCGGCTGGGACGGGTGATCCCGCCCTGAGAGATCGACGAAAACGGGCATAATCGATACCCGGAGTGTGGTTCCATGCGGAGATACTTCTCGTTGGCTGACGGAACGGCTCACGGTACTCGAGTCCAGACGACCTCGAGATCGCCTGGACGATGCACGATCCGGCCTACTATTCCGAGCCCGTCACGGGCAGCCAGACGTTGAAGAGCACGGATCAGGAAGTGGCCAGCTACGAGTGCATTCCGGAGGCGCTGCCGCTGACGCTATAGAAAAATTATGGCCGGGCGGCGGCTTTCTGTCCTTTCTTTAACGCTGCCGCCGCCCGGAGCTTGGACCGTGCATGCCATTTCGTGGAAAATGTGCGCCTGTGTCTAACGAAAAGCCTTCAACATGAATAGAACCTCGACTCTGCTTGCCGGCCTTGTGGTCGTATCGTTTGTTCCCGCTGCGGGCGCGCATCACGGCTTCGCGGCGCATTTCGATCCCGACCAGTTGATCACGATCGAAGGCACCGTTAAACAATTCGACTTCATCAATCCGCATGGATTTCTTCATATCGATACCTTCAACGATGCCGGCGAGCCCGTCGTCTATATTTGCGATCTGCAGGCAAAGACCCAGTTGGTGAGACGCGGCGTCGACGAGACGCTGTTTTCGGTCGGAGAAACGATCATCGTCGAGGGTTTTCAGGCGCGACGCGATCCGTACGGCTGCGAATTCGGCAGAGCGACGTTCACGGACGGCAGCACCTTCACGATGCGCAGCGTCGACCAGGCGCGAACGCAGTTCGCTGCGAATCTCGAACCACCGGTCACCTCCGTAACCAACCGCTCGGTTTTCGGCAAGTGGATACGCCCGGGGATGTTCGGTGACGCGAGCGGCCGGGGCGAAACCACGGGTGAGGATTCGATCACGGCGGCGGGTCTGGCCGCGCGCGAAGCTTTCGATCCGATCAACGATAACCCGGTCGTCCACTGCCGCCCCGGCAGCCCGATTCGAAGCTGGGGTCCGCCTGGACTCGCAACGAGAATTACGCAGGTGAACAGCGAAGTCCTGATCTATCACGAGTCGATGGATGTGACACGCACTGTGCACATGAACCTGTCCGAACATCCGGAAGACATGGTGCCGAGCGAGATGGGCCATTCCATCGGCCGTTGGGAAGACGATGTACTCATAATCGACACGGCCGGGTTCTCCGAGGGTGTGATCTCCGGATCGAATCTGCATACCGATCAGATGACGCTGGTGGAACGGCTCTCTATCAGTCCGGACAAGGGCCGCCTGCGGATTGAATGGGTCGTGAACGACGCGGAGTATTATTCCGAACCGCTGACCGGAAGCCAGGAGCTACAGCCCACGAATCAGGAAATCATCCGTTACGAGTGCATCCCGGGTTCGCCGCTGGGGTACGAGTAACGCTCGCGGGAACGTTATTCATTCTCTTCGGCCGCGTCTCCCTGAACCCAGGCCTTGTACATGGCGACAGGGAATAGCAGGGCAAGGACGACGAGCAGCGCATCGACGGCCCACTCCGGCAGGCGCATGACCGGAAATGTCGCGATGCCGATCTGGGCGAAAAGGAACGCGACCACGAAATAAGCCACGACAGCCTTTAACATCTGTCGTCGTTTGAACTCGTAAAAAAGACTGCCCATTCCCGGTCTCGCTGAAAGAAGTCGCAATTCTACGTCGTAGAGCCCGGGTCGACCCCCCACGGCGCCACTCCGGAGGCCATATTTTGCCACGAAAGCCCTGAAATCCGGGACCGATTTCGGTAGTCTGGTGAGTCCGGTTCAGGAACTAGGAGCGATTTTTTCGGCCCAATCCAGTAGCAATGAGCGCGCAAACTGACAATTCGGGGCGACTTCTGCGGGCGCTGTCTTTAACACTGGCGGCCGGACTGCTGGGCGCGTGCGCGACACTGCCGTCCAACAACCCCGAACTCGCGGTGCTCGCGCCCGACGAGTCCGCGGCCACGGTCGATATGCGCTCTCATCGGGCGGCGGAGTTCGCCCAGGCAACCTTGCTGCTGGGCCGCGTATCGCTGCTCGAGCCAATCATTCGGCCTTTTTCAACACCGAAATCGCTGATTTCGTTGATCCTGAAGTCTTCCTACAGCTTCGCCCATCGCGTATCTCTCGATGCCGGCCGCTTTCAGGCGCTGGAGAAAGATCCGCTGCCGCCGATTATGCCGCGCGCCGGCATGGACCTGGTTGCATGGGAAGAACATCTCGACCGCATCGCGGGTACGGCCACGACCGGCACCGTGAATTTTCTTGTCGACGGACCCGAGTTTTTCCCTCGGTTTATCGAGGCGATTGACGAAGCCGAGGAGTCCATCGATATCCGGACTTATATCTTCGATAACGACAACTTCGCCGTTTCAGTCGCCGATCTTTTGAAGGAGCGTTCTGCTGAGATCGACGTTCGCGTTCTTCTCGACGGCATCGGTGCAATCATCGGGACTCGCGTCGATCCGGACGAAATCTCGGAGGACTTCACTCCTCCCCTCGAGATGCGCTCGTATCTTCGCAACGGCTCGAAGATAAAGGTCAGAACCAGCGGTAATCCGTTTCTGACCGGAGACCACACGAAGACGTTTATCTTCGACGGCGAACTCGCGTTTCTCGGCGGCATGAACATCGGCCGGGAATACCGCTACGAGTGGCACGACCTCATGATGGAGGTCACCGGACCCGTCGTCGAGTTGCTGCAGTACGACTCGGACCTTGCCTGGGCCAAAGCGAGCTGGCTCGGCGATCTGTCAATGTTCGGCCGGTTTCTGTTCCCGCGACCGGGGCGTGCTGACGAAGGGGGCGTTCCACTGCGGGTTCTGACGACGAAGGATCATGACTCCCAGCTCTATCGCGCACAACTCGCGGCGATACGTCGCGCCGAAAGCTTTATCTATATTCAGAACCCTTACTTCTCCGACGATGCGATTCTGTTCGAGCTCGCACGGGCGCGCCGCCGCGGAGTGGACGTTCGCGTGATCCTGCCGAATGAAGGCAATCATGAAGCGCACAACTACAGCAACCAGATAGCGATCAACACCATGCTGCGCCATGGGATTCGAGTCTATTCCTACCCGCAGATGTCGCACGTAAAGGCGGCAATCTATGACGGCTGGGCATGCTTCGGTTCTGCGAACTTCGACAAGCTCTCGTTGCAGATCAACGAAGAACTGAATCTGGGCACCTCCGATCCGGGCATCGTCGGCGAACTCCTTGCGCGCGTATTCGAACCTGATTTTGCGATCTCGGAGGAACTGACCGAACCGCGAAAGATCGACTGGACCCACCGGATCGCAGAGATCGTCTCGGACGAAATTCTCTAGCGCATCACTGCTTTTCGCGCGTCAGGAGCCGCCATACCGATCGCGGAAATCTGCGAGCAGCCGTCGTTGCAATTCCGTCGGACCCTCCGCGCTGAAGTAGTATCGCGGTGTCCCGAATCCCTTCTTTTTGCGGTCGAGCACGGCATCGGGAAGGATTCCGCGATAGGCGCGTTTCAGCAGCCCCTTGAGCTCTCCGTCCGCGAATCGTAGTGCTTCCGGGAGACCGAAACTGAATTCGATCACGCGTCGGTCGAGCAGCGGCACCCGCGCTTCCAGCGATACCGACATGCTCGTCCGGTCGACTTTCGTCAGAATATCGCCTGGCAAATAGGTATTGAAATCAACGATCTGCAGGCGCGTGCGCAACGGAAGGTCGTCGCGCCAGTGCTCACGGTAATGCCAGTAATGGTCGTAGTCGGCCGGGATACCGAACTCGTCGGCATAGGGCCGTTTCTCGGCTGGCGTCAGCGCGTTCATGAGCTTGCCCCAGAGCGCAACATCGTCGGAAAACGCCCACTCGATCTGCGAAAGTGCTTTTTTCGCTCTTCGTCCACTGACATGGTCACGCAGTCCGCTGATCCAGTTGTCGAACGGTTTTGGCCAGGTCGGGAAACGCGAATAGCGCGAATAGCGCGAGTAGGTTCTATACCCGCCGAAAATCTCGTCACCGCCATCTCCCGTCAGCACGACCGTGACCTTCTCGCGTGCCGTCGCTGAGACGAATTGCGTCGGCAGGCAGGATTCGTCGGCGAACGGCTCATCGAACCAGCCGGCAACGGATGGCAGCATCGCCTCGGCCTGCGCCTTCGTCAGTGTGCGCTCATGATGATCTGTGCCAAATCGATCGGCTACCTCGCGAGCGTAGCTGACCTCGGAATGCTCGGCGGTATCGAAACCGATAGAGAACGTCTTGAGATCGTTGGTCGAATTAGACGCGGACGCGACCACCGCACTCGAATCGACACCGCCCGACAGGAAGAATCCCACGGGTACGTCAGCAACCAGCTGATCCTTGACGCAGGCGTCGATAACGGCTCGCAGTTCCTCGGCACATTCGCTGCTATCGCGTGGCGCAGCGTCAATCGCGACTTCAATCTGCCAATAGCGGCGCGCGTCAGAGAGATATTGCCTGTCCGGCTCATACGTCAATCGATGCGCGGGCGGCAGCTTGTAGATCGATCGATACGGTGTCTTGGGAGCGGGCACGTAGCGATAGGTCAGGAAGTCGAATAGCGCGGTCTCGTCGATCTCGAGGCCGTGACACATGGCGGTCAGCGCCTTGAGCTCCGACGCGAACGCAAAGTGCTTGCCGTCAAAAAAGTAATAGAGCGGCTTTATACCCGGCCGGTCGCGATAGAGTTCCAGCTTGCGCACACGAGCATCCCAGATCGCAATCGCAAACATGCCGTCGAGATGTTCGATGAAGTCGTCACCCCAGACCAGGTACGCGCGCAACAAGACCTCGGTGTCGGAATCGGTACGAAAACGCTGCCCTTCGCGTTCGAGTTCGATCCTCAGCGCCCGATAGCCATAAATTTCGCCGTTAAAGACGATCCAGGACTCGCCATCGTCAGCGAACATTGGTTGATTCGCGACGTCGCGCAGATCGATGATCGCGAGGCGACGAAATCCTACATGGAATGGCGATGAACGTACGAGCTGCTCCGCGTCCGGGCCACGGTGTGCGATCGACGTCAACGCAGCCGTGAAATTCCACTCCGGATTGGTTCCACCGACGAAGCCGCACATTGCTCAGCCCGCCGCATACAGATCGCCGAAGACAGGCGGCGCCACGACGAAATCGTGGTAGTCCAGAGGTCGCGGATGCAGGTCGGGGTGCAGGGTATGCGCGAGCGCTTCGAGACTATTGACCAGGCGCGGACCGGGGCGGTTGAAATAGGCATTGCCGTCGAAGACGTGTACGCGGCCTGACTTGGCGCAGGGCAGCTCATTCCAGCCTTCTCTCGACGATAGCAGCGGCAGATCGCCGGACGCACGATCGAGTTCGAATCCGCAGCACGCAATACAGAGCACCTCCGGTTGCAGTTCGATGAGATCGCTCCAGCTGCACTGCGTGGAAGGCTTGCCTTCATTACCCAGCCTGTCGCGACCTCCGGCAATACGCACGAGCTCGGGCGTCCAGTGGCCCGCGGTAAACGGTGGGTCGATCCACTCGAGAAAAGCCACATCGATCGGCTCGCTTACGGTAGATTGCGTACGCCCCGCAACGGCGTCCACCCGCCGCCGCAACTCGGCAACGCGTTCGCCAGCCTGCGCCGCGATGCCTGCCGCAGCTCCGACCATCATCATCGTCTCGAAAACGTCATTCAGACACGCGGGCTCGAGGTTGACGACCTCGGCGTCGCCATCCATCGCAAGCACGGCTGCATTGACATCGTCCGCCGACACGGCACAGACATCGCACAGTGCCTGCGTCACGATGAGGTCCGGTTGCAACCGGGTCAGGAGATCGACATCCAGCGCGTAAAGCGCGGTATGGGAATCGAGATGGGCGCGAACCGACTCGTCTATCTCAGCGCTCGACGCGTTCTTCGGGATAACGCTGGACGTAACAACGGGGAGACCTCGAATGTCGCCGGGAAAATCGCATTCGTGAGAGACGCCAACGAGGTTATCGGTCAGACCGAGATCGCAGACGATTTCGGTCGCGCTCGGCAATAGTGAGACGATCCTGATCGTCGTCCCCGTATCAGAAGGAAAGCCGCTGGCCTCCGCGACGACGGATCGCCGCCGTGACCATTTCCTGGCCACCGAACAGTATTCCCGCGTAGAAAGCGTCGCCGACCAGCAATACCCCGTAGAACGGGATTGCGAGCACATAACACTCGACAAGCCCGGCAAGCGTCAATGGATAGTAGCCTGCAGCCCAGACGCCGAAATTCGAGAGCACGAAAAAGATTGTCGACGAAGCGAACACGGCGCCACCGATACGCGCGACCGATCGCTTTTCGCTCAGCAACAGGTGACCAAGTAGAGGACCGGCAAGAAACCCGAGATAAACGAACAGCATGATCATGGGCTCGTAGAAGCCGATTATCAGATCCGCAATCAGGAGCGCGGTCAACGGTACGAGCCAGGAGATCCTCGGCCTGACGTTCGCTCCCGCAAACAGCCCCAGCGCACCGATAGGAGTGAAGTTCCAGGGATGAGGAAACAGGCGCGCAATAACGCCGAGTATGATCAGAAAGTAAGGCATGTCTTCTCCTGCAGCGCTAAGGCGCGACTCGCACGCCGAAGTAAGCCCCGACGCCGGGCGTATTGAAGCCTACGACGTCCTCATAGTTCTCGTCCAGAAGATTCTCGATTCGCCCGATCAGCTGAACGCCGGGCGTCAGCTGATAACTTGCAGCCACCCCGATTAGCGTGTAGCCATCGAGACGCACACGCTCCGGCGGCTGCGGGAACGGTGGAAACGCGACGTCGTCCTGGCTGCCGTTATAGGAAAGATTGAAATTGATGTTGGTCCGCATCCCGGATGCGTAATTCAGGCTCAAAGCGAACATGTTTTTCGGCCTGCGCGTCTCATCCACCTTTTCACCGAGCGCCTGCCGCTCCGTGCTATCGAGATAGGTATAGCTGGCTGACAGATCTACCGAACCGGACAGATCGGCATTGAAACCCAGCTCCACGCCGGACCGCTCGCTTTTCCCGGGACGGTTCGCCGCGGTAAAGAAAGTCGACGCAGGATCGAATACGAAGCCGTCGATCTCGTCCTCGAGTTGTTCGTCGAAATAGGTCGCAGCAATCGACGCGTTCAGCGTCGACAGCGGCAAATCGAACCCGAGCTCCCAGCCTTTGGATTTCTCCGGCTTGAGATCCGGGTTGCCGACGAATTCGTCGGAGAAAAAGCCGAACCGGTCGACGAATGTGGGTGACTTCTGGCCGGTACCCGCGCTTGCGTGGACCCGAATCCCTGAACTCACCGCGCGATAGGATCCGGTCAGGCGATAGGTCGAAATATCGTCGAAAGCGCTATTGTCGTCGTGGCGAAGCGCCGCGGAGACGGAAAACGGTCCGAGTCCCACTCCCTGATACTCCAGCACATAGCCTGTCGTATCGAGAGCCTGATCCTGATTGGGGTCACCGAAAAAACTCGCCGGCCCGCGTTGCGCGAAATCCTGAGTCTCTCGATCTATCGCGAAGGTCAACCGGTGCGCATCCGCGTCGTCCAGCGCTACACTCGTCTGCAGATACATTCCGAGCTTTTCAGCCGCCGTCGACCCGAGAAACGCGCCCGTATCGGTATTGTAATTATCGGTCTCGAGCTGCGTCAGACTCAGCTGATGCCGCCAGCGTTCGCTCGCGGACGACGTCTTCGCGGAGATTCGCAGATATTGTTGTGTCGCATCCGTCTCGCGATCCGCATCCACCGGCAAGCCGGTAGTAACAAAGTCTGTCCCGTCGAACTCCGTGAGCGATTCAGTGCGTCGTGCAAATAGCTCGAGCCTGGTGCGATCGGATATCCGCGCGCCGGCGTTGATACTGAGCGTCGAATTTCGGCTACCGTCTTCCTCGTCGCCGGTGCGCGAAATGTTTGCGCCGTCCGTATCGAGATGTGAGATGCCGAGATTCAGATCGAAGACGTCGCCCGTCGCAGACAGCTGCCCGCCTGTCATCGTTGTGGAGAAACTCCCCGCCTCGAGATAGCCGCTTGCCGAAAACGGTTCGGTTCCCCGGCGAGTGATCAGATTGATGACGCCGGCCAGCGCATCGCTACCCCAAAGCGCGCTCTGGGGACCGCGGATCACCTCGATGCGTTCGATTTCCGTCGCCATGAGCTGCTCGAAAAGGAATTCGCCCCCCGATGCCGGGTCATTGGCCTCGACACCATCGATAAATACCATGACCTGGTTGGCTTCGGCACCGCGAACCCGGAACTGGGTCTGTGATCCGAGCGTGCCGACGCGACTCATGGCGAACCCCGGCACATCGCGCAGCGCATCGGCGACGTAGACGATCTGGCGACGCTCGAGTTCCTCGCGGCTAATGACGGTATAGGAGCTGCCTGCGCGCGCCGCCGGGACCGGCGTCCGGGACGCCGTGACGAGTACATCTTCCAGATCGGCGTCCTGGGCAGCCGCCAGCGTCGCCGCCAGCACCAGAGGAATCAAGGACATTTTATTCACGGCCTATCCCTAAGGACGCTCTCACCCGAGCGCCAGATAGAGGCCGGATCGCAACAGGCAGAATAATCCGCCGAGAGTCAGGATGGAGTTCAAAGATCGGAAATCGAGATCCTGAAACACCCGGTTAGACCCTCCGCTAACCGACGTCAACACCATGCAGGCCGGTATACGGGCTCGCGAGTGAGCTTCGCTCGGCATGATCGCCTTCCCATGCGTAACGCACAGTGGCTGTTGATCACGCTTCGACTCGCTTACCGTTGCGGGGGCAGCGACGGCCTTGTCCCTCTTTGTTCGCCAGGGGACGCACCGTCTTCCCGTTCAACCCTCGGGTGGTAACACCTCCGGGCACCTGCAACACGAGGCCGCAGTATCGGGAATGCACCGACGAAATACAAGCGACCCTAAAGCGCGCCTGACCCGGCCCACCAGAACCGAACGATGTGGAAAAATACCGGCGCGGCGAAGACGACGGAGTCGAGGCGGTCGAGAATGCCGCCGTGTCCCTGGATCGACCAGCCCCAATCCTTAACCCCGCGGTCACGCTTGATCGCCGACATGACGAGACCGCCGAGAAAGCCCATGAGCGCGACGATCAACGCGAGAACAGCGGATTCGATTACCGTGAATGGCGTAATCCACCAGAGCATGGCGCCGATGGCCGCGGCGCTGAGCACGCCACCGGCGAAGCCTTCGAGCGTTTTGGATGGCGAAAGTCGGGGAGCAATCTTGTGACCGCCGATCAGCTTGCCCCAGACGTACTGCATGACGTCGCTCGACTGCGTAACGATCACGAGGTAGGCGATAAGCATAATCTGCTGGTTCTCGAAACCCGGAATCTCGAGCGATAGCAGCGCTGGCACATGCGACAGACAAAATACCGCGAGCATGAGTCCCCATTGGATCTCGGCAACACGCTCGAGAAAGTCAGTGGTCTCGGCGCGAAACGCAGAAAGGATCGGCATGAGAAGAAAGACATACACAGGGATAAATATCGAATAGAGCCCATACCAGCGATCGGCGATCAGGTAGTACTGCAGCGGGACGACGACAAAGAAAGCGACGAGCAGCGCCCAATAATCACCAGAGCGCGTCCTCGTGAGCGTGATGAATTCCCGTAACCCGGCGAAGGACAGTAACCCGAAGAGCACGATCACACCTGTCTCGCCGAACAGGAACGCCAGACCCAGAAGCGCCACCATCGCCCACCATGCGTTAATACGCGCGTTGAGATTGTCGATCACAGCGTTCGGCGAATCCGGCAGTTGCCGCGCCGCCAGTGTTCTGCCGATCAGCGTCGCGATCACGAGTATCAGCGCGATGCTGCCGAAAACGACGATCAGTTCTTCGAGCGGGTTCATCACTGCGAGTCGCCTTTTTCGTCGGGCGAAAGCGCAAGTAGACTGTTTCGGGCGCGATCGAGGAAACCGTCTTTCGATTCACCCTCCTCCAGCTTCAACGCCTCGCCGAAGATCACGGAGCACAACAGCGGAATGGGAAGCAGCTCTCCCTTCGGCATGACGCGATTAAGGTTATTAATCCAGACAGGGACGAACTCGAGGTCCGGCCGCTCGACCGCGAGACGATATATTCCGCTTTTGAACTTCAGCAGGCGTTCCTCGGTCGTGTTGCGCGTTCCCTCGGGAAAAACAATCAGCGAGTCACCTGCGTCGATCGCGGCGGCCATGACCCCTATCGGATCCGGACTAGCCTCGGTCCGAACGCGGTCGATAAGGACACCGCGAAATACATCGTTGATGATAAAACGCCGGATCGGCCCACGCTGCCAATAATCGGCCGCGGCAACCGGGCGCGCGCGGCGCCGCAGCGGTGGCGGCAATACGGTCCAGAGAAGAACGAAATCTCCGTTGCTGGCGTGATTAGCGTAGTAGACACGCTGTCCGGCCGTGGACTCGGTGCCGCGCCACTCCCCCCGAACCGCCGTGATCAGCCTTGCGAACAGAATGATCGCCAGCGCTGAGAATTGGGCGAACAGCGGCTTCATGGTGTGATCGAGTCAGCAACGGAGTTCGCTTCCTCCAGCCCCGCACGGACCCGATTAGCCACCGTCATCGCAAGCAGTACTGCGCACAACGGCATAAGCCAGATGGACCAGTCCGGAATCGGCAGCCCGGATCCGATCCACAGACCGAGCGCACCGAATGCGAGAGCGCGGTCGCTCTTCCCGAACGGGCCGGCATATTGGCGCGATACGCCGATCGTCGGACCGAGTGCGCCAGCGAACTCACTCAGCGCCGCGAGAAAAATAATGAGACCGATCCATGGCAACGAAAACGGCGCGACGAATGCAACGGGAAGATAGAGCGCCGCATCCGAGACCACATCGGTCAATTCATTGAGGTACGCGCCAAGGCGCGTTCGCTGACCGAACTCTCGCGCCAGCATGCCGTCTATCGCGTTGAGCGCCATTCGCAGGAATAACCAAACCGGTATGAGAATGAATACCCAGCGCGCTTCCGCATTGATCGCGACAAATGCGCCGACTGCGAGCGAAATTACGGCAGCAGCCAGCGTAACCTGGTTCGCGGAAACGCCGGCGCTCGCGAGGGTCGCAACGAGCGGCCGCAGTAACGCCTGGAATTTCGGCTTCAGGTCGTAAAGTGTCATCTTTCGATGCGGGTGATTGTCAGGTCGGGCAGCTGTAGTCTTGACGATCATTCATCGTCGGAACTCACCTGTTCCAGCCGTGTTGCATGATCGAGGTCGAACGGCGGCGGGTCGCCGCCCGGACCTTTGAGATAGTGATCCATCCAGCGTTTGAGCCGCATGGAGTAGTCGAGTCGCGCCGCGGTAGCGCGATTGCCGTGCGCTTCGCCCGGGTACGTCACCAGCCTGACGGGCGTGTCCGTCCGCAGCCGGATCGTCTGATACAGCTCCAGCGATTGGCTCGGGTTGACGCGCGTATCGCGATCGCCGCCGAGAATGAGCAGCGGCGTTCGCGCGTTACCGGCGTGATAGACAGGACTGCGCTCGAGCGCGAGCTGCCAGTCTTCCCAGGGCCAGAAGCGCAGATGTACCTCGTAGAGCTCGTTCGGGATGTCGCCCGACACGACTTTCGACGTGAGGTTCGAGATGCCGACGAACGCAACCGCCGCCGCATAGTGCTCCGTGAGTGCGGTCGCCGACCACATCGATGCATAACCGCCGTAAGATCCGCCCGTAATCCCGACCCTGTCGGGGTCGACCAGTCCCGTTTCGACGAGATAGGCTTTCGCATCGACGATGTCATCGAACTCCTTGCCGGCGGGATCGAGGTGATCGAGTTTCGAGAATGCAACGCCGCGGCCCGTGCTGGCGCGGTAGTTCGGATAAAAGACAGCGTAACCATCGGCAGCCAGCGCCTGAGCGGGCGCCGCATAGCTCGTCATCCAGCCATTACTGTAGTGACTTTCGGGTCCGCCGTGAATGACGAGGATCAGCGGGTGTCTCTCGCCACCCGAATCGAGCGGCCGGACGAGAACCCCTTCCAGCTCGAGGCCGTCACGCGCGCGATACGTCACGGGCTCCTGCGGAGCCAACGGGCGCGAAGACAGCCCGGGATTCGAATCGGTAAGCCGGCGATAGCCGCCGGCTTCCGTCCACACGTAGAGCTCGCGCGGATGATTCGGCGTATCCGCGATGACCGAGAACGTGGCTGCATCTCCGGCCATGTCGAACGAACGCACGATCGGATCACCAGAAGGCGGCGTGCTCGTGACGGACGTACCGTCGACGGCGATCGCACCGATTTCGGTCCACAGCCCGCGTGCCGCACGGTACCAAAGCGTTTCATTGTCGCGCCAGGCGATATCCCGGATGTGGCCCGGATAGTCGGGCGTCAGTAATCTCGTGCCTTCGCCATTCGCGGCTGCGACGTAGATCCTGCCTTCGAGCGGATCGCTGGCATCCACGCCGCCGATAAACGCGATTTGCGACCCGTCGGGGGACCACTCGATCTCGCCGAGCTTGCCGGTCGTGTCTATCCGGTTCAGCAAATCGCCACTGTCAGCGTCGACGACGTGAAACCGGCGACGGACATAGTGGTCGTCGATACGCGGCGTCGGCGCGAGCGCAACGACGTAGCGTTCGCCGTCCGGAGCCCAGCGGAACTCGCTCGCCGAACCCGCCAGATCGGCGGCGACCGCCTCTGGCTCATCGGCCTCCAGATTCAGCGTCCAGACGCGCGTCGAACGCGACGATTCCTCGTAGACGACCGCGCGGAAGCCGAGATTCGAGAGCTGCTCACGATCGGTCGGCTCGGCATCTGTCGCTAGAAATACGATGCGATCACCGTCCGGCGATGGTGCGAAGCTTTCTATATTCGCTCCATGTGAATAGAGCCGTTGCGACTCGCCGCCGTCCACCGGAATCGCATAGAGTGCTCGATACTCGTCATCGTCATTGCGTTCAGCGAGGTAATAGATGGTCTCTCCGTCCGGTGACCAGTCGAACGCTCCGATGTTGACCTCTCCGGTGATGTAGCCGCGCGAATTGCCATCGAGATCGGTGACATGCAGCTCGCGATACGCGCCGCCATCGTCGTCGACATATGGCGTCCGTGGGATCTCCAGAATGTAGGCAATCCGGTTGCCGTCGGGAGAAATCCGAGCGCCCGCAACCTGTCGCAACGTGACGATGTCTTCCAGCGTTAGCGGTTCCTCCTGCGCCAGCGATATCGATGTTGCAACACAGACCAGAATCGACAGGATCAAGGTTCTCGTTTGCATCATTGTAACCTTGCGGCATGAATCTGAATCCATGCTAACCCATTATGGCGGGCTCACGCAGAAGCTGTGATCGATCATGATATCGCCAGTGCCGCGAGCCTGGCGGCAGGGGTCTGGCCCTGCTTCAGGAGCTAATGCCTCAGGGTGAGGAGTCGCGAGTCAGCCAGGCGACGAGCATGTGAATCTGCGCGTCATCGAGTCTTTCTGCGAATGGCGGCATGATACCGAAGCGCCCGTTCGCTATCGTTGTCGCAATCGTCTCGACTGAGTTGCCGTAGACAGCAGTGTCATCGACGATGTTCGGTGCGCCGAGCAGCGTGTTGCCGGAACCGTCGGCGCCGTGGCAGGCGGAGCAATAGGTCGCATACGCGGTTTGGCCGGGATCCCCTGCCGCTACCTCCGCGCCGCTTTGCATCGCGATGACATGCTGCGCAACCGCCGAAATTGTCGCTTCATCGAGCACGGCCGCGAGACCCGGCATCACTGCCTGGCGACCAGCGCGGAGAGTCTGTTCTACCTGCTCTGGCGTCCCACCCCATTGCCAGTCGTCGTCGACGATGTTCGGGAAGTTCGCGGCCTGGCCGGCGCCGGTAGGCCCGTGACAGGCTGCACAATTTTGCTCGTAAATTCGCTCAGCCGACTCCATGACGCGCTCATCGTCATGCAGCGTTTCGAAAGGCGCGGCGAGCACCAGTCGTCGCGTGGCTTCGAACTCCTGTGCATAAGTTGCGAAGCTCTCATCGAGCCGGCCACCCTGCGACCAGCGTAGCGCGCCGCTGTAACTGCCGAGACCCGGATAGAGCATGAGGTAGACGACGGAAAGAACCATGAGCGCGAGAATCATCCAGAACCACCACATCGGCGCCGGGTTGGAACCTTCGCGAAGCGTCTCGTCCCAGACGGGCGAATCTTCGTCGGCATGTCCGTTCGCAGAGAAATAGACGCTGAACACGAGCCAGGCGAGGCCCAGAAAGCTCACGACAGTCAGGACCGTGATCCATCCGGCCCAGAAATCTGAGGGCAGGTCAGCCATTGCTATCCTCGTCCTCCAGCGGGATGCGCCCGGACTGTTCGATGGCGTCCTTTGAAGAACTCAACGATACCCAGAGCACAACGCCGATCATGAACGCCATGACGAACATGTCGCCCGCGAAGATGAAGTAAGTCACGGCGCTTCCTCCCGTCCGAATGCGGTCCCGAGCATCTGCAGATAGGCGATGATGGCGTCAAGCTCGGTCATTCCCTCCAGTGCGGCGTCGGCGCCCGCAATGTCTTCATCCGTATATGGGTGCCCGAGCGTTCTGAGCGCCGTGAGCTTCGCGACGATGTCACCGTCAGCGCCAGCCTCACGTTCAGCCAGCCAGGGATAGGCCGGCATGATGGAGTCGGGCACGACCGCACGCGGATCGGTCAAGTGGATTTCGTGCCAGACGTCGGTGTATTTGCCGCCGATACGATGCAGATCCGGCCCGGTTCGCTTCGAGCCCCAGAGAAACGGCCGGTCGTAGACGAACTCGCTGGAACGCGAGTACGGACCGTAACGCTCGACTTCGGCCAGGATCGAGCGAATCTGCTGCGAATGGCAGGTGCTGCAAGCTTCGCGGATGTAGAGGTCGCGGCCGACGAGTTCGAGCGGCGCGTAGACGCGCGTGTTCTCGCCGGGGGTCATCAGCGAATCCTGGAAAAGACTCGGCAGTATCTGGACGAGCCCGCCTATCGCCGACACGAGCAGAATGCCGAAGATCAGCAAACCGGTATTCTCCTCGAGTTTCTTGTGCAGCCCGACGCCGTTCATGCGGCTGCCTCGCCCGCTGCCACTGACGGCGGGCTAACTCGAACGGTGGCCTGCCCTGCCATCGTCATATAAAGGTTGAATGCCATGAGTACCGCGCCAGCGAGGAAGATCGTGCCTCCGACGAGTCGCAACAGGTAGTAAGGCGCAGTCGACGCCATGATATCCGTGAAGCTGAAGCGAAGCTCGCCGAGTTCATCGAGGCTGAGCCATAGCAATCCCTGGCTGACTCCGGCTCCCCACATAGCCAGGATGTAAAGCATGACACCGGCGAGCGCGAGCCAGAAATGGATGTTCGCGAGCTTGACGCTGTGCAGTGGCCGACCGGCCAGACGCGGCACCATGAAGTAGAACGTGCCGAAAGTGATCAGCGCGTTCCAGCCGAGCGCTCCCGAGTGCACATGCCCGATCGTCCACTCGGTGAAGTGGCTGATAACGTTGACGCTGCGAATCGCCATCATCGGACCTTCGAATGTCGCAAGGCCGTAGAACGCGAGTGCTAGCACGATGAACTTGAGCGCGGGATCCGTCTTTAACTTCTCCGAGGCCGTACTGACCGTCATGATGCCGTTGATCATCGTCGCCCAGGATGGCGCCAGCAGAATCAGGCTCATGACCATGCCGAGTGACTGCACCCATTCCGGTATGGCGTTGTAGTGCAGATGATGCGGGCCTGCCCAGATGTAGCTGTAAGTAAACGCCCAGAATGCGACGATCGAGAGCCGGTAACTCCAGATCGGACGCTCGGCCTGCTTCGGCAGGAAGTAGTACATCATGCCGAGGAAACCGCCCGTCAGCAGGAAGCCGACCGCATTGTGCCCGTACCACCATTGCACGATCGCGTCCTGCGCGCCCGGAAACAACGAGTATGACTTCGTCAAAGTCACCGGGATGGCGAGGCTGTTCACGATATGCAGCATCGCGATAACGATGATCAGTCCGCCGTAGAACCAGTTGGAAACGTAGATCGGCTTGATTCGGCGTGTCGCGATCGTGCCGAAAAACACGACGGCGAATCCGACCCATGCGAGCGTGATGGCGATATCGAACGGCCACTCCAGCTCGGCGTATTCCTTACTGGCGTTGACGCCCATGAGCAGCGAGATTCCGCCGACGAGGACGACGAGTTGCCACGCGTAGCAGACGACCCATGCGAGGCGGGGAGCGAACAGCGGCACATGCGACGTCCGCTGGACGCTATAGAACGCCGTCGCCATGAGAGCCGAGACGCCGAACCCGAAGACGATGCCGTTGGTGTGCAGAGTGCGCAGGCGGCCGTAGGATAACCACGGTTGACCGAAATCGAGTTGCGGCCAGACGAGCTCGGCGGCGACGTAGACGCCGGCAAGCATGCCGAGAACCGCCCAAATGATGGAGAACATGACGAGCGCGGTGACGACCCGGTCACGATAGTATTCGGCTGTCTCGGACATCGTCAGATCCCGACCCGCGGGCCGATACCTTGACCCCAGAGCACGACAGTGATGCCGAGGAGACTGACGGCCGCTACCAGCAGATAACCGATCAGCGACGACGCCATGAGCATTCCTCGCTCCGGGGTCGTCTGAAGCACGACGGGCAGTCCTCTGTAGAGCAAATACATGCTCCAGATGAGGGTTGGCACGAGTACGAGAATATTAATGAAGACGTGCGGAAAGAGATGGATGATGCTACCCACGGCAAGCGGCGCGCCTACCACAGTAACCATCGCAAAATGGATGCCGAGCGAATGTCGCGCACCATAGGTCGACGCCATCCACTGAGAGACGATCGCGCTCGATACAAAACCGAATAAGAGCGTCAGGAAGTACGCGACGCTGATCGCGACGAGCACGCCGGTCGGGAAAAAGATCGGCTCGACCGCACCGAGCCGCCAGCCGAACAGGGAAGCACCGACGAATGCGAAGATCGGCGGAACGACGCCGATCCACAGCGCCAGACGAAAGAACACGGAATAAGCCGACGGCCTCGTCGTCGACAACTCGTCGAAGACCGCGCGCGGCTGAAAAAGCAGGCGAATGATCAGTGCTGGCGAGAGCTCAGTAGATTTCATACGGGCGAACAGATGCTGGCCATCTGCAAAGCGAGGCCATAACTCCACACGCCACGATTTATACTCGATGACGGTCGAGCGCTTTATTCGGTCTAGTGCCTAGGGAACTACGGGATCTACCTATGGCTTCCGGCCGCAACCGGGCTCGAAAAAATCCGGTCTTCGAATTGACACCCTCGCGGACCGGGGTCGCGCAACTTTACGATCTCGACAATGTCCCGTTCGCGCGCAACGAGATCCCGGGCGACCCGGGATCGGCAGCCATGCTGGCGGAACTTCAGGCTCTGGCCGGCCTGATCCGCCCGTGATCAGAAGATCGCCGCCGGCGCGACCGTCGAGCCCGTTGCCCCTCGAATGCGAAGCGGCTGCATGATGAACGCGAACTCACTGACTTCGCGATCGGCGAGTTCCTGCAGGCGCATGCGTTCGAGCAGGTGAATGCCGTTGACCGCGAGAAAAATCTGATGCCCGGGCAGCGATACCTCGGGATCCGGGTTCGGCTGGATCTCGACGGGCTGGTTGTCCGCGCCCACGATCATCGGATCCTGCTGCACGAGCCACTCCGCCGCTGCAACGCCGATGCCCGGCGCAGGACCCAGGAAGCGCGGTACGTCAGTGTCCCAGAGCTGGCCCCATCCCGTGTTGATGATTACTGCATCACCCGGCTGGATCGTCAGCTCCGCGTCATCCAATGCAGCCTGCAGATCCTCTGTCGTGATCTCGTAATCCGCCGCCAGCATGTCGACGCCTTTAAGCCTGGCGATATCGAGCAGTATGCCGCGCGTCATGAGCATGCCCACGTTCTCGATGCCCAGATTGGTAAATCCGGCGCGCGTCATGGTCTCGCTGATTCTGAAACAGTTATAAAACGTGTCGCCGATCGACTGATGCGCGAAACCATCGAGCTGGGTGCCGACCTGGCCGAGTTCCGTGGTGACGAGTTCCTCGTTCGAGCCTCTGCGGTTGCTCGCAGGGTTGTGCGCCGTAGGCTTCGGATACAGATCGAAGTGCCGCGCACCGAGCGGCATACCCGGATGCAACTCGTGGCCGAGTTCGATGACTTCACCGGATCGGATCAGTTGCGCCGCCCGCAGGACCGTCTCAGACCCCATGTGGTTGCCGGAGCCTCGCTCATCGCCTGCGCCCCAACGGGATGGGCACCGATCCGCTTCTGCCGGTGGCGTCCAGGACTGTGCGCTGACGGTCGAAATCCCGCCGAAAAACAAGGCAGCTACCGCGACGATATTGGTCCTCATGATCGAGTCTCCTCTTGTAGATCTGCGGGCGGACAGGACTCCACCCGAATTCTTCTGCCGATTATAGGGCGAGCCCGGACCGGGTGCTCGCTATGGGGCCCTTGAACGATTCCCACAATTCTACGGCGCGGACGCCATGAAACCGAGCTGCGGAGCGGGTTGCGGTTCGGCCACCGACCTGCCGAAAAGCTAGACCTGGTCGACAGCCCGATCCGGCAATCGACACTAGAATTTGCAACCATGGAAATTGAAGCACGAAAACTGCCGATCCAGAAACTGGCCGTCGGCATGTATGTGGCCCAGCTTGACCGCCCATGGCTGGAAACCCCCTTCCTGTTCCAGGGATTCACGATCAAAACGAAGGAAGAGATCGACGAGCTGCGCGAATATTGCAAGTTCGTCTATGTCGATTCGACTTCGCTTCCTCCTGACGACTCCTCGCCGGATCCCGAGCCCACGGTCGAGGTAGCGATGGAGTCCGTGGACGAGCCATCCGAGGGAACCGGGTTACTGAGCAAACTCTCCAGTTTTTTCGAGAGCGATGCGTCGGAAGCAGAACCAGGAGAGGGCTATGTCGACTCGGCATCGCTAGCGGAAGAGCTGCCGCGGGCGAAAGATATTCACACCAGGTCGTCGTCGGTGCTCAAGGACGTAATGAATGTGCTGCGCCGCGGCGGTAAGCTCGATCTCAGCGCCGTCGAGTCGGCCGTTAGCCCGATGATCGAGAGTGTCCTGCGTAACCAGGACGCGATGATCTGGTTATCGCGCATCAAGACGATCGACGATTATTCCTACGGTCATTCCGTTTCGTGCTCTGTCTACGCCATCGCGCTGGGACGGCATCTCGGGCTTCCAACGGAGGATATTAATGTCCTCGGTCTCGGCGCAATGCTCCTGGATATCGGCAAGACCCAGCTCCCGAAGACGCTATTGTGCAAACCGGACAAGTTGTCAGCCGAAGAAACAGTACTCGCGCGCCAGCATGTCGAGTTCGGTCTGAAGATTTTGGATCAGACCGCGGGTATCGACGACCGTATCAGGCAGATGGTCCGTTCACATCACGAACGCTACGACGGCAGCGGATATCCGGACGGATTGAAGGGCCCCGACATTCCGGTCTATGCGCGTATTGCCGGCATCGTAGACTTCTACGATGCGCTGATTACTCCGAGACCCTATGCACCGCCTGTGTCGGAGTACGACGCGATGCGCGGATTGCATCAACGCGCCAATTCCGAATTCCAGTCGGAGATGGTGGAGCAATTCGTTCAGTCCGTCGGCATGTTCCCGAACGGAGCGCTGGTCGAACTGTCGAACGGCGAAGTCGGCGTAGTCATGGAGCAGAACCGTGTGCGCAGACTGCGTCCGAACGTACTCGTCATCCTGGACGCCGAGAAGCAACCGGTAGCAAAGCCTGTTCAGCGGAACCTGCGGGAACTGCCCGCCGAATTTGGCGAGGAAGGCGCTCTGTGGATTGATCGAGGTCTTGAAAGCGGTGCATATGACATCGATCCGGCCGAGTACTTTCTCTAGATGCCGAAGCTCAATCGAGAAACCGCCGCGACCGGACCAGGCCGACTCAATCGGACGGATCTCGACACGGTACTCGACACACTCGACGAGGCGATAGCGCAATCGACGCTGTCGGACACGCAACAAACCGTTTGCCTGCTGCTGGTGCAGCTTCGAAATTTCACCCGGCTCAACCTGTCACGCGGCTACGAGATCGGGGATGCCGCGGTCACCGAACTGGGAAAGAGACTCGCTGGCCAACTGGGCGATCGCAGCCGAGTCATGCGAATCAGTGCAGGCAAGTTCGCCGTAATCCTGTTCGGACTCAAGACCGGAGCCCAAGCCATATTGGCCGCAAGGAAAATCGAGCGCCTCGCAGCCGACCGGCTCGAGATGGATGGTGACAAGCTGAGGCTCGACATAGCTCAGGGCATGGCGCTGCAACCGGAGAACGCGAGTTCCGCGGAAGAATTGCTCCAGCGTGCCGAAATGGCTTTAGCCGCCGCGCGCGACAAGGAAGATTTCTTCGCGACCTACAGCGACGAGATGTCTGAAAAACTTCGGAGTTCGTCCCATGTCGAATCGTCTCTGCTCGACGCGCTCGCAGACGGCGGCATTGAGCCCTATTTTCAATCTCAGATCGATCTGCGGACCGGCAACCCCTGTGGAGCCGAGGCACTACTGAGATGTCGCGACAAATCCGGGGCGTTTCTGAATCCGGAAGCCGTCGTCGACGCCGCGGAACGCAGCGGCAAACTCCTGCAGCTGACGTCCATCATTCTAAATGTCGCGCTTCGCCACGCGGCGGACTGGCCTCGAGACCGCGGGCAGCAGCGCGTCGCGGTCAATATCAGTGCGCAGAGTCTTAGAGAGCCCGACCTTGTCGATCTCATCGCGAGTTGTCTCAGCATCTGGGGCACGGACCCGGATGACCTCACGATAGAGGTCACTGAAAACGCTTTGATCGACGAGCCGGAAAAATGCTTCGACCTTCTGCGGCGAATTCGGGACCTGGGTGTCAGAGTAGCGATCGATGACTTCGGCACCGGCTATTCATCCTACAGCTATTTCAAGGATATCCCGGCCAACGAACTCAAGATCGACAAGGCCTTCGTGCTCAACCTGACTACCGACCTGTCAAATCAGAAGATCGTACGCTCTGTCATCGCTCTCGCGCACGCGTTCGATCTCGAGGTCGTAGCCGAGGGAATCGAAGACGAGGAAACTTATGACCTTCTGCGCGAGATGGGCTGCGACACCGGTCAAGGTTACTGGATCGGCAAACCGCAAAAAGCCGACGAATTCCTGCATGATCTCGAGGCAGAAAAGAACAAGAGCGGCTAGTCCGGCCGGGCGACCGGATTCAACGCGCTTAAAAGAGAGTCCAGGGCAGTTCCGGAGAGTTGACGATCCTGACTACGAGTAAACTTGCGCTTGACTACCGTCCGCGCTCACGGCGGAATTCCGCCAAACTGTCTTCCAGAATTCGCACGCGTTCCTCGTAGCGGCCGTCGCCGCCGCCTATCGCCGTACCGCCAACGAACGAGATGGATTGCCATCCGAGCATGTTGGAGCCGCGATGCGACGGGTGGCCGCTAATCTCGATTCGATCGCCCGGTTCGAGCTGGTCTTCAGTCCATCCGGTTCGCCGCAACGCGACTGACGCGTCGCCTTCGGCCATCCAGCTCTCGACCGAGCCGTCTTCGCCTCGCACTTCGAAATAAACCCTCACATGCGGATTGACGAAGCGAAACTCGGTCACGACGCCGGAGAGTTCGACGAGCTCATCGAGGCGATAATGCGCCGCGAAGTTGTGGTGCGCCGCGGCGGGAGAGCCCAGCACAACCGCGACGAGAATCGCGATGGAAATTTTCGATTTCATAGGACCAGCACCTCAGAACTGACCGGAGATGACGACGCAGGGAGAACGATCGAGCTCCACATCCATGGTACGAATTCGCGGACGTCTTATGGTCAGTGGCTCTCGAAGCATCACGGGATCGTGCAACGTGACCTCGGCATCCAGATTATCGCCGTCGCCGGTGACACGATAGCGTTCCACGCTTCGCACCCGATCACTGTTGTGGATAGCCAGCTGATCGTCGGCAATATTGGCGCTGACACCGACCGTTTCGACGACGAGCGTGTCGCCCTCGAACCATCCGATGGAATGCCCGGCCAGACTGGGTTCAAGTCCATCCGGGTGGCCACGCCCATCCATATAGACCGTACGATCTATCGTCAAATCCTCGCCTCTGATCTCGATTCGATCGTCGAAGATCTCGAATTCGATCGGATCCGAATGCAGGATCGTTCGAAGCACGCCGAATCGCTCACACTGGATGGCCGGATCATCCGCCAGGTCGAACGCTGCGCCGATAGCCCGTCCCGCAGCGGTCAGACGTTCGGCGATAACCTCGTTCGTATGCGTCTCGAGAGCGTCGACGATCTCTGACGCGGACATGTGGTCGTTCGCGGGGTCGTAGAGGATCGACTGCAGATACTCATAGGTCTCGGCGGTACACCGGCAGGACAGCTTCCCGACGATGTCCCAGGCCGGATTCTCCAGCGTATCGAGACTGTTGGTACTCCAGACTCCGGAAAGACCCACAGGCGACTGGGCGGATGTCAGCTCGGCCACTATGACCAGCACGAGCAGCCCGGCGGATCGGCTTAAGGTGACGATATTCATTGTTTCCCCTGGAATCCCACTCGTGCTTCTCCGGATAGCGCTACTGAACGATTCTAACCCTTTCGCCGGCGAACCCCAGCCCGGGCGCCAGGACGGGGTTTCGGCTGGGGAGGTCGTTCAACCAGATACGCTGCGCGAGCCGCTTCAGCGGACGCGCAAATGCGATGAGTATGGCTCCCGCCGCCTTTGTTATTACGACAAGCCGGGTATACAGGCCCTGTGGATGGCCGAAAAGCCCGCGCGCACTCGTTGCGGCTGCCGTCGCGCTATTCATTTTTAACGGTCGGCACTATTCGGACGATAGTTCGCTGCGCAATGTCGGCCGATCGAACGGAAAGGTTTCGTTCTCGACGCGTGGATCGACGAGCGCATCGCGAAAGAACGCGGCCAGATCGTAATCGTCCATACCGTTGATACTGAATGCGTAGACACCGCCATCGGGAATATCGTCTCGACCGGGAAGCGCCAGGCCGTTGTTATAGAACAGCACGGTCGCCGGCAGCCGGCTGAACTCGCCGGTGTGCATGAAACGCTTGCGCAAAGCGACGTTGCGCAGGCTCGGAACTTTCATTTCGCCGGCGTCCTCCTCGTCACCCGTGACGTTCTGGCGGCCCTGGTCGTACTCGATCTTTCGCAGACCGATATTGAGATAGTCGTTATTCGTAAACAGCGGTGGCTCATGGCAGTTGACGCACTGCAGACGCTGAAACAACTGCCAGCTGTTGACCGACCGCTCGGACATCGCCGAATCGTCGCCGGCCATGTAGCGATCCCAGGGCGTTTGATCTGCAACGAGCGTACGCTCGTAGGTCGCAATCGCGAACGCGATCCGTACCGGTGAAATTTCCGGATCGTCAAATGCGTTCCCGAACAATGACGGATAATCCGGATTCTCCTCTATCGCAGCAGCGACATCAGGCGGGAGATCCGTCGCAAGACCCAGCGGCTGCGCGCCGGCGAGCTTGCTGATCAGACGGCTCCAGGTACGCCCGGGGTGCGTCATTTCGACGGGGTTGGTCAGCGGCTGCAGCGACTGACTTTCGAGAGAACCGCCGCTCGCGATGACAATCTCGCCGCTCAACGGGTCGACGAACGCGGATCCGGCCCTTCCGTCCCAGAACTGCGCATCGGCCCAGAGTGCGCCGAAGTACGACGGCGCGATTCGGTCCGTTACCTGTGGCTCGCGGCCGAATTGCGGATGCTCGACCGGCGCGCCCGCTTCGTTCATCGCAACGACGCCCGGCGAACCCCAGATGTCGTCAATCGTTCTCTCGTCGACACCTCTGAATCTGCCGACCCGCGGATCTCCGCCGCCGGCGGCCGGCCGATGGCAGGTGCCGCAAGCCACGGTGTCATTACTGGAAAGCTGCTCGTCCCAGAACAGGATCTTGCCGAGCACGCGCTTGGCTTCGGTGATCGGATTCTCGGGCGG
>JAHEKF010000089.1 GCA_024638465.1 Rhodospirillaceae bacterium
GCTTCAACAATGAGTTGCGAATCGTCGACCGCGAAACGCATACCACGCTCGGCCGATTAGGGCGTCCGGGACGCTACGCCGGTCAGTTCCATGCGGTTCACGACATCGCCATCGATTCCCAGGGCAATCTCTTTACCACCGAAGTCAATTCGGGCCAGCGCGTCCAGAAATTTCGGCGGCTGGACCAATAGCCGGCGGCTGTTGACGCTGGTCTGAGTTGCCTGGATAGTGAAACTCGAACGTTCTTCAGGGAGTTCGCGGCCGTGAATCGTTACCTACCCATTCTGGCGCTTCCTTTATTCGCCGCAGACACTATCGCCTGCGAACTCGCGAGCTTCGAGCAACTTGCCGCAGATTCTCCGTATGGCGTGACGATGGTAAGTGCCGAAGTTACCGACGATGGTCCCGGCTATTGTCGCGTAGAGGGGCAGATAGCCAACGCCGAGAATGGCGAAAGTCGCATTCGCTTTTTACTTCGATTACCGGATCCCGCGAGTTGGAACGGAAAATACCTCGTCGTAGGAAACGGAGGAACGGCCGGACTTTTCCAGGGTGAGGATCGGGTACAGATTGCGCTGCGGCTTGGTTATGCGACCGGCCAGACAGACACGGGGCACGTGCGTAAAGGTGCCGATGACTGGCTCATGAAGGAGGCTGAATTGGGCCGGGTCGGCCCAAACTACGCCGCCATACAAGACTTCGCACACCGAGCCATCCACCTGACGAATGTTGTCGGGGAGAGTCTTGTTGATGGCTATTACTCCCAAACAGTGGAGCAAAAGTATTTCTTCGGCTGCTCTACGGGCGGGCGCCAGGGTCTCACGGCGATGCAGCGCTATCCGGACGACTTCGACGGAATCGTGGCGGGAGCGCCCGTGTTTTCGTTGCCCCGGCTCAATATGTCGCAGCTATGGGCTGCGCAACAGGTGGTGGCGTTGAACGCCACGGACGAGTTACTCACGGTCCCACAGCTCAGCGCGTTAAAGAATGCCGCTATCGACGCTTGTGATGCGCTCGACGGGGTCGAAGACAGGATTATCGATGATCCGCGTCTTTGCAGTGTCGATCCCGCTGCGATGCAATGCGCGGGGACGGAGTCTTCATTGGGATGCCTGAGCGAAGCACAGGTTGACTTCGTAGAGGCCATCTATCGCGGACCGGTTAGTGCGATGGGCGAACGAATCTACGCGGGCCGAGTGCCGGGAAGCGAAGGACCACCGCTCAGTGGCGGCATGGCCGGGATGGGAGCAATGGGCGGCTGGACCGATTTAACGTCTGCCGAATGCCCGAACGCGGCCGGCACGAGTCGCTGCGATCTGGTCGCGCGGGCCTGGTATAGCAATCCGGACGAAGACGTCGTCGGTGGCTTCAGTATCGACGATCGCGAGGATGTCGCATTCGCCGATTCCACCTATTATTCGCGTGCCGTCCGCGCCGAAAATCCTGACGTGACGCCCTTCGTTCAGGCCGGCGGCAAAGCGATTCTCTATCATGGCTGGAGCGATACCAGCGTCACGCCGATTACGACGATCGAGTTATATGAAGCGATGCATGACGTCGTTTCGCGTAAGCGAGGCAAATCAGACTTAACCGACCACGTGCGACTGTTCATGGCTCCCGCGATGGGGCACTGTGGCGGAGGTGACGGTCCCAACAACTATGTTCAGCCAGTGTTGGAAGCGCTCGACTCCTGGGTTAGCGCGAATGTCGCGCCGGATGCAATCGTCACGACGCATGACGAGCGGGGGATCTCGAGACCGTGGTGTCCCTATCCGCAAGTCGCCAGATTAGCGGAGCCCGGCCTCGATTCAAATCGAGCAGAAAGCTTTGTTTGCATCAGTCTTCCCTGAGAGCAACCTGGCCAATCACCAGTCGAGTCCGCGCACGACAAGTCGCGGAGACTTCGTACGCGGCCGGCGCGCAGTCGATTACTGCTCTTCGCTGTCCGCCTCTGCGCCGCTTCCTCTGAAGCGCTGATTCAGAGGACTTCGCTCGCGGACGCTGGTCCCATCCGGAGTAATGGCTTCGCCGAAGCGCAATGTAAAATCGCGATAGCCGACCCGACCGGTCAACTGGATATCCATCCCTTCGGCAAGCGAGTCAAAGTTAAAACCCTGTCTGTCGAGAGCGATTTTCGCCAGCATTTCGACCAGCCACTGGTCCGTGGTGCCGTCGTCGTTATCGACTTCGAGAACGAAAGACGCGTGTGGATTGATCCATCTCAGATTGGTAATCGTACCTTCGAGTACGATTTCGTCCTGAGAAAAATTCAGCGCTACCGAGTGGTGTGCCCGAGCCGCGAAAGGCATTGCGAAAACGGTCGCTGCCCATAGGTATTTCGAAACCATCAGTGTTGTCCTCCATCGTCGTCGCTAGGGACACATCCGTAGACGGTAAACGGAAAATCTGAGCGATAGTAGCGATTCGTTGCCGTCATCGGCTCCGTATAGATGATGGGATCGACATAGGTGATCTCGACGATCAGCCGATCTGCTTCGTCACGATGGATTCGTTCCAGACTTCGGAGCGCAGCCGAGTGCGGCGGGTAGCGTCGCAGTGTCGTGATGTAGCCAGGAGCGTATGCGATGGTTTCGATCATCAGACGATCGCCTTCGTACCAGCCAATCGAGTGTCCCATGGTCGGAATGGGAACTCCGTCGAGATTGACCGTGCTGGGCGCCGGGTCGATCGGATGCCCGTTCTGGTTCAACTCGATTGTACGGATCAGATCGAACATCTCATAGCTGATGACGACGCGATCGTCGAACTGCTCTATCTTGGCCGTTGTGTCGGGCTCGTCCCAGGCACGCCCCAGACCGGATGGAATACAGCCGTAACTCGGGTCGTCAGTCAGCACATCGTACGCTTCGTGGCGGCGTCGGCCTTCGGCCGTGAATTGCGGTTCCGAATACTGATGGAACAACTCCGGATCGATGCCCCAGATGCCCTCCAGATCGGGCTGCGCCGTGGCCGCGGAAGGCAACATCTGCAGCACGAAGAATACGATGGCCACCAATCGAAGGGCACCCGCAGTTTTTTCAAGTGGCCCGACACGTTCGCTTCTTGTGTTCATTCTATTCGCAACCGTTTGGAAAAAGGCGCAGAGCTGATTCTATGCTCGATGACTGCTTTTTGTAAGAAGTTCAGGCGCATACTTCGCCGCCTCGTCAGGTAACGTGCAACGTCTTTACAGCGACTCCGGAAGCCAGATTGAGCCTGGCTGGAAATCGATACGCATTTTTCCTTATGTGTGCGTTCGGACATCGTTGCTATAGATGGGGTATTAGCTAATTTAATCGGCATTCGGAGGCGAGAAATGAAAGTGACAAAATTTTGGCAAGCTGGTGCCGTTCTGGCGCTTGCAATGGTGGTGAACGGTGTTAACGCTCAGGGCGATGTCCAGGAACTCGCGGACCGATGGGCCGAAGCGTACAACGTGCACGATGGAGCCGCTCTCGCGGCGCTCTACACTCAAGATGCACATCTTTACGTTCACGGTGCGCCGATGATTGTCGGTCGTGAAGCGATACGAGCCTTTTGGGCTGACGACTTCGAGGAGGGCAATCCGTTGACGCTGCTTACTGTGACCAACGCCGTTGACGGGTTCGACATGATGCTCGTCCACGGTAACTATCAGGTCATCGACCGTGACGATGGTGGCCAACTGGGTTTCGGCCGATTCGCTCACATCTGGCATAATGAGGGCGGCGAATGGCGTCTTCACAGCGATCTCTGGAACCAGCCGTTCGAGGAACTCGATACGGATTAGTGAACGGTTCGAACAAAGGCTCACTGGCGCTCCGACGGAGCGTCGCGTGGGTCCGTGCTTCAGGTTCAGGTTCTGGATCAGTTCAGTTCGCGAAAAGTGGAGCTCACGAGATCATCGATGTCCGACCGTAAAGAAGAGCAGTTTTTTGAAGTGACTTCCGTCGGAGATATTGACGGTCCGGTTGGAATGGATCGCGGTATTTGGCTTCATTTCGACACTGTCAAGGGCAGGATCAAGCTGAAATTGTCCCACAAAGAGGCTGGTGAGCTAAAGCATAAGCTCGTCAACGAAGTCACGATCGAAGATTGGCATATCCCTCCGTAAGCCCGTCAAAGTCGGCCTGCCGCTCCAGGTTGACTCGAGCCGCCCGGCACCGCAACGAATGCCGAAGATAACTATCATACAAGGACATCCCGATCCTCGCGGCGGCCACTATTGTAATGCCCTGGCGGACGCGTACGCTGATGGTGCGAGTCGCAGTAACTATCGAACGAGGCGCGTAGAAACCGCGAAGCTGGAGTTCCCGCTACTCGAGAGCCAGGACGATTACGTATCCGGTAAAACGCCGGAGACCCTGCTGGAGGCCCAGGCCGATCTGCTGTGGGCGGATCACTACGTGATCGTTTATCCGCTCTGGCTGGGAACGATGCCCGCGAAGTTGAAGGGGTTCCTCGAGCAGGTGTTTCGTCCGGATGTTGCTTTCGGTAAACGGGAATCCGGCCAACTGTGGACCAGGCTTCTGGAAGGGAAATCTGCGCGAGTGATCTTGACGATGGGGATGCCGGCGCCGGTTTACCGGTGGTATTTTGGCGCGCACGGATTGAAGAACCTGAAGCGCAATATACTCGGTTTCGTCGGCGTCAAGCCGATCAGGACGACGTTCATCGGTATGGTCGAGGGAATGAGTAATCAGAATCGCAGGCGTTGGATCGAGAAGGTCGAGCAGTTAGGTTCAAGTGCGCAGTAAATCAACAGTACCAGGAGAAGCGAATGGCAAATGAAGGCTACCACGAACCAATTTCCGAACTCTCTGACGAGACGCGAGACATGCATCGCGCCATCACGTCGCTCATGGAGGAGCTGGAGGCTGTCGATTGGTACAATCAACGAGTCGACGCCTGCAAGAATAAGGAGTTGAAATCGATACTTGCGCACAATCGGGACGAAGAGAAGGAGCATGCGGCGATGGTTCTCGAATGGATTCGCCGGCAGGATCCGAAGCTCGACAAGGAACTCAAGGATTTTCTGTTCTCGGATGGACCGATCGCACATGCATAGTCCGTTGTCCGGATAAGTCGACGGTATGAGCGGCGCGAAGCCGTAGATCGGCGATTCGCGCTCGAGGACAACCCTTCTCCGGCAGAATCCTGAAGAAATTCAGACTGTTCGCGCCTCATCGGTAGCGAAGTCCGGTAACGGCTACACTACAGCCCGTCTTGTTTGAATCATTTTCTGGAGCCTTTAGATGGCAGAGCAGCAATGGGATGCGCCGCCCGAACTCAGCATCGACGTGACGAAGAACTACTCCGTGTCGATTGAGACTAATCGAGGCGAAATCGAACTCGAGCTCTATCCCGAGCACGCGCCGCAGACCGTCAATAATTTCGTCTTCCTCGCGCAGCAGGGTTTCTACGACGGAGTGTCGTTTCATCGCGTAATTGCGAACTTCATGATTCAGAGCGGCGACCCGACCGGCAGCGGCAGCGGCGGTCCCGGTTATCGATTTGCGGACGAATGCGACAACAACCCGCTAAAACATGAGCGCTGTGTCATTTCTATGGCCAATGCCGGCCCGAACACGAACGGCAGTCAGTTCTTTATTACTCATCTCGCGACGCCACATCTGGATGGTAAGCACACGGTTTTTGGGAAAGTGAAAAGTGGCGAGGAGATCGTCGATTCAATTCAGCAGGGTGACAAGATGATCAGTGTTAAGGTTGCCGGGTAAACAGGAGATTTCATGTACAAGATGACAGTTGCAGTCGCGCTCGCACTCAATTTAGGCGCGGTGGTTGCGAACGCCCAGGACGCTCTGGAGACCGAAGACGACAAGACCCTGTATGCTTTGGGCATCGCTCTCGGGACCAATGTTCAGCCGTTCGCATTGTCGGCTGCTGAACTGTCAATCGTGGAGTCCGGGATCAGAGATTCCGTGCTCGGTAGCGAGCCCAGGGTAGACATGAACGTCTACGGTCCTCAAATCCAGTCATTCGCGGACGCCAGATCCGCGGCACGCGCGTCCGAGGAAAAACAGGCATCGGCGGCTTTCGTGGAAGAGATGGCGATGGAGGCCGGCGCCGAGCAGAGCGCGACGGGTGTCATCCATATACCGATCACTGCCGGAACGGGCTCGAGCCCGACCGCCGCCGACACGGTCCGCGTTCACTATCACGGTACGCTGCGGGACGGGACCGTATTCGACAGCTCCGTGGATCGCGGCGAACCCATATCGTTCCCCTTGAGCGGAGTCATCCCGTGCTGGACCGAAGGCGTGCAAAAGATGATGATCGGCGGAAAGAGCAAGCTGGTTTGCCCCTCGGATACCGCCTACGGTGACGCCGGCCAGGGACCGATCCCGGGAGGCGCTGCGCTGGTCTTCGAGGTCGAGCTGCTGGCTATCGAATAGGCGGTAGCGGCCCGCCGCTGCATAGCGAAATTCATAGCTAGTCGGCGTCCCGAACTGATATATTGTTGAGCAGGCTCCTGTGAGCCGTGCTGGATTAAGTCGTTTGGATTGCTTCTTTTTATTGGAGAACGCAATGAGACCCAGAATATCGCCAGCGATCCTGTCTGCTGTAGCTGGAACGGTGCTCTTGTGGCACGCAGCGGATAGCGGCGCACAACCGATTTTGGCGGTCGGCCCCGATGCGGACGTTACCGAGGAAGGTCTCCACCGAGTAGAGCCTTCGATCATGGAGGCCGCCTGGGTATTGCCGGATCTCGACCTCTCGAAATACAGCCGCGTTCTGCTCATGCCGACTGCGGTCCAGTTCCGGGATGTCGCTGAGACGAGTGTCTACGCTCGGACGAAGACTGGCGAGACCGAGTTTCCACTCAATGAGCAACGACAAGAATGGTTCAGAACGAAATGGCGCGAGGCTGTCGATGCGGAGTTCGCGCGAGAAGAATCGTATAACGTCTACCCGGGCGTCGGAGAGGACGTTTTAGTCGTTCAGGCCTTACTCGTAGATGTGGTTTCTCACTTTCCACCGGAAAGCTCCCGTAGTGAGTTTACCTATGTACAGGACCCCTGGGAGGCCAGCGTCCTCCTCGAGTTGCGCGATGCGACGACGTCGCAGCTGCTGGCCCGAACGCTTGACCGGCGCTATGGGACAGGACTCCTGGATATCGGTGAGGCCTGGATGCGCACGGAGGATCTGATTGAGCGCTGGGCGACGGTAGTGACCCTGCGCCTCGATCAGCTCACAGAGATTTCATCGCCGGGCGGAAGCCAGACACCATCCTGGGCCCGATAACGACTGGCGCGTCGTTCGGGCTCGCTATCGCTGCGCAACGGATTCGCGCCGGCGGCAGATGCGCGGCGTTCAGGTTCGGCTGATTGGGAGTGCTCTATGCCGCAAACGAAAACAAAATGGCTGCTCATCGCCATCGCGGTGACCGTGACATGGTCGATCGGGCTTCAGGCACAGAACAGAAACTCGCCGATGACGCGCTGGTGGGAGCCGACGAACGACCTGCCGAATCCCTGGGTCGGGCGGAGGTTGCCGCTCCCCGACGGCCGGTCCTGGGGGTCAACCGCAGGCGCAGACGCCGATCCGACGAACGGAAC
>JAHEKF010000037.1 GCA_024638465.1 Rhodospirillaceae bacterium
CCGACGGCGCTGAAGCCTATAACCAGGCGTTGTCGCAAGACCGAGCGCAAACGGTACTGAACTATCTGGTCGAGGCCGGGATCGATGCGTCGCGGCTCAGCGCGCAGGGATATGGCGAAAGCCAGCCGATTGCGTCTAACGCCACCGCCATCGGCAAAGCGCGAAACCGCCGCGTTGTGCTGAGGCTGCTGGAGCAGTAGCCTCTATCGGAGCGAGGGCGGTAAATGGATTCGCTGCCCTCTATTTTAGAGAATCAGTCAAAACCACTAAAAGAGGATAGTCATGTCAGTTGCAAGAGTTACAGAGATCACGAGTTCGTCCAAGAAGAGTTTCGAAGACGCGATGGAAGACGGTATCAGCCGCGCGACCAAGACGCTCAAAAACGTCACCGGTGCGTGGATAGCGAACCAGGAAGTCGTCATCAAGGACGGCAGCATCAAGGAATACCGGGTCCGTATGAAGGTCACGTTCGTTCTCTCGGATTAGCAGCGACCGGATCACGGTACGCGCGGTACCCGTTTTCAAAGAATCGCTCGATCCGAGTCCGGATCGAGCGACGAAACAATAGGGAGCCTACTAATGGCAGGAAAATTCGAGGTTTACAAAGACAAAGCCGGTCAGCACCGGTTTCGGCTCAAAGCCGGAAATGGCCAGAACATCCTTGGGAGCGAAGGCTACAAGTCCAAAGCGTCCTGCGCGAACGGCATCAAGTCGGTGCGAAACAATTGCGGCGACGACAACTGCTTCGAGCGCAGAGAGACGAAAGGCGGCAAGCATTACTTCGTATTGAAGGCCCGCAATCATCAGGTCATCGGTCAGAGTCAGATGTACGATTCTGCCAGTTCGATGGAGAGCGGTATCGCGAGCGTCAAAAAGAACGGCTCGACGCGCACGATCGAAGAGCAGTCTTAGCCTGTCCGTGCCGGGCGCGCGGCTGCATGGCCGCCGTGGCCTGGCGAAACGTCGTAAAAGCGGCCCCTTGATGTGGGCCGTTTTTTTACCGTCCGCAACGATGCGCCGCTCCGGGTTGTCTAGCAGTTGTCTATCATTAGAATTAGCCACTCACCGACAGCATTTCGATGCGAATGGCGCCGGTTTGATCAATGGGTTGTGCGGATGACGGAGTAACGGCGATGGCGGAGCAACAGACCTACGGAATCGGCGCGGTCGCGAGATTGACGGGCCTTTCGGATCACACTATTCGCGTTTGGGAGCGTCGCTACGACGCTGTTGTCGCAGAGCGCGCGGCGAACGGCCGTCGCGTCTATACGGCAGAAGACGTTGAGAAGCTGGGACTGCTGAAGGCGCTCACGGATCGCGGACTGTCGATCGGCCGTATCGCCAACGAGACGATCGATGCGCTCAGGGAACATCTCGAGAGCATGGCCGAACTGGCCGCGACTCCGCTGCCGGAAGAGATCCGCGTCGCGGTCCTGGGCGATTATCTGCCTTCGAAAGTGAAAAACTACGCCGGCGACGCGGTGCCGCTGCGGTTCGTGATCGTGGAAACGAATGCAGATCGCTTCGTCGCCGATCTCGGTCAACAGGCCGTCGACGTCCTCGTGTATGAAGCGGCTGTACTCGACGCCGAAGCGCCAAAAATTCTGCGCGCGTTCATGCGAACATCCGGCGCGCGAAAAGCCGTGTTCGTTTACGGCTTCGGCAACTCGCGCGACGTTGAGAGCCTGCGCGATAGTGGGGTCGTACCGCTGCGCGGCGCGGCCGGTGTCGACGAGCTGCGTGCGGCTGTGCTCAAAGCATACGAAGCACCTTCGAAACTCCGGGTTTCGGCGGCCCCCGCCGGCAGCGCTTCGGGTAGTTCGGAGTGGTTGGTGGACGGCGCCCCGGCACCGCGGATTTTTACCCGGGAGCAGTTGTCAGCGCTCGCCAATACGGCGAGCTCGATAGATTGCGAGTGTCCTCGAAATCTCGCTCAGCTCGTCGTCGATCTGACCGCGTTCGAGGTCTACAGCGCCAACTGCGCCAGTCGCAACGACGATGACGCCGCGCTGCACCGTTATCTGCATGGCACTACGGCCCATGCCCGCGCGCTCATCGAGGAAGCGCTCGACCGCGTTGCGCGGGCCGAAGGGCTGAAATACTGAGCGACCCGGCCGCGTCGCCAGCGCCCGATCCCTGAAAGCAGCCGCGCCAGGCATTGCGCAAGCGGGCGCCCTCATTGTGCCGCGCTGCTTGCGGCCGCCACGGGCCGGTTCGCGCCACCTGAACGCTGTTCATGTTTTGTCTAGGAAAATATAGACAGAGTGTTGACAACATGATGTCTAGATTCTATAGTGACAACTCCTAGACAAACTTGACCACAAACAGGAGACAAAAATCATGAAATTCGCGACCCGTAATACCAGCGCAGTACTCGCAGCCGGTGCCTTGCTGGCGACTGCCCCGGTGTCGGCATCTCAATGTGAGCTGTCCGGTGCGCGGCCTCTCGAGATCGTCGAGGTCGTCGAAACGAGACTTGCGCCGCCGGCCGACGGAATGACCGCGCTGCAGCAGGTCAGGGCAGAACTCGACGACGCGCTCATGCAGCAGACGACCGGCTTATTGCTGGACGCCGTGCGCACCGGCTTCGAATCTGCCCGCGTGGCTCGAGAAGAGCGCGTTGAGACAGAGTCGGAGGAGACTCATGAAGAGGTTGCCGCGGAGACATCGCTCCGCGACTCGATCCGCTTCAGCGCTCTCGAAGTATCAGACGACAGCGGCCCCCGAAAGCTGTCCTTTTAAACAGGAGGTAAGACCATGACCAGCATCAGTTATTTATTCGGACTCGCACTCTTTCTGACGATACTGTCGATTCTGTCGATGACGGCGATGAAATTTCTACGCTTTTCCGACCGTCCGGATCTGCTACTGGGCGTTCGGCGGGTCAAAGTCAGAAATTCAGACCGGTTTTCACCGCGTTGAGGGCGAAGACCGAATCAAGGGGCAGCGCCGGTTCCCGAGTGGCTTTGATTGTCGGAGCCAGTCGCGGAATCGGTCTGCGCCTTGTAGAACATCTTCTCGCCGATACCCGGTTCAGCATCGTTTACGCAGCATGCCGGGAACCGCAGTCAGCACCGAAATTGACCGAGCTACAGACTGTGGATTCGAGACTGCGCCTGCTGCCGCTCGATGTCGTCGATGAAGCGACCATTCGCGACGCCGCCGATAGTGTCGCAACGCGAACGGGCTGGCTCGATACCCTGATCTACTGCGCAGGCGTTCTGCGATCCGGCGATGCCTTAAAACCCGAAAAGCGCTTAAGCGATGTTCGTTCCGACGCGCTTACGGAATCCTTTCGCGTTAATGCGCTCGGCGCGCTGCTGGTCGCGCGCGAATTCGAGTCGTTATTAAAGGCTGGTTCAAAAGCCGTATTTGCGGCGCTGTCGGCACGCGTTGGCAGTATCGGCGACAACGGCCGGGGCGGCTGGTATGCGTATCGATCGTCGAAAGCCGCGCTGAACATGATGGTGAAGTCGCTGGCGATCGAATGGGGCAGGTTCCCGCGGCCGATTCGCTGTTATGCGCTGCATCCCGGCACCGTCGCCACTGACCTGACAGCGCCCTTTCGAGCCAATATCGACTCGCGTTCGGTATTCGAACCCGAACTCGCCGCCCGGCAGCTGCTGGACGTCATCGATGCGCTCGGCCGCGACGACTCGGGTGGATTCTACGCATACGACGGTAAGCGAATTCCGTGGTAACCCGTCCAAACCGCCATCTTCGGTACGGTAATGCTGAGATCGCGCAGCGGTGTGCAACGTCGCTGAACCTCGACACCTGTTCAAGGTCAAGAAATCTATAGATGCCGGGGATTTAATGACCCGTCCACCCATCGAATCCGGACCAGTGCGATAATCCCGGCCGCGTGCGCCTGATTCGCCGCTGCCGGGGGTTCGATCGTTGCTACGTCTTCCTGTTACCGCCGTCTTCCTGCTGATCGCCGCTTCATCTTCGGCGTTCGGGCAGACACGTGAGGACGAAGCAGGGAAATCGTTTCGCGCGGCGCGCACCGAGATCGCGCCCCAGATCGACGGCGCGCTCAACGACGAGGTCTGGGGTCTCGCGAACGTAGTAGATGATTTCCACGAGATCTGGCCGATCGAGTACGACCCGCCGTCGCAGCAAACTCTGGTGTACGTGCTCTACGACGAGGAAAACCTCTACATCGGCGCGAGGCTCCGGGATACCGAGCCCGATGGCGTCACGGCGCAGGTATTGCGGCAGGGATCCGGCATCAACAACGACGACCACTTTGCCGTCATCCTGGATCCGTTCCTCGACCGGCGCAGCGGATATCGTTTTCGGCTCAATCCGCACGGTGTCCGCGACGAGGCGATCTATCAGAATATGACGGACACTCAGGATGACTGGCAGGGCATCTGGCAGGGGCAGGCTTTGATCGTCGACGACGGCTGGACGCTCGAGATCGCGATCCCCTATAAGACACTGTCCTTCAACCCCGGCACCGATAGCTGGGGCATCAACTTCACGCGCAAGATCGCTCGCAACAACGAGACGCTGGGCTGGGTGTCGCGCACCCGGCAACAGAACCCGAGTGTCTCCGGAACGGCGATCGGTTTAAGCGGTCTTGCGCAGGGGGTCGGCCTGGATGTCAGGCCGAGCCTCAGCGTCGTCGAATCCAAAGACTATACGCCCGGGACGACCACATCGGATACGCAGCCGTCGCTTGACGTGTTTTACAAGTTCACGCCGTCGATGACCGGTGTGCTGACGGTCAATACCGACTTTTCCGCAACGGAGATTGACGACCGGCAGGTGAATCTCACGCGCTTCAGCCTGTTCTTTCCCGAGAAGCGCTTCTTCTTCCTGCAGGACGTGGACATCTTCGAGTTCGGCCGTATCGGCGGTGGCGGAATGGGCGGACCGCCAGCCGATCAAAACGGCCGGCCGTTCTTCTCGCGCACGATCGGTTTGAGCTCATCTCGAGAGCCGGTGCCTATCGACGCCGGCGCGAAACTGACCGGGCGGGTAGGCGACTGGAATCTCGGCGTGCTCAGCATTCGTCAGGAAGAGTTCGAGGACGTCACAGCGACGGATCTGTTCGTCGGTCGCGCATCGCTCAACGTGCTGGAGGAATCCAACGTCGGTCTCATCGTTACCGATGGCGATCCGCAGTCGAATCTCGACAACACCCTGGTCGGCGCCGACTTTCGCTACCAGAACACCCGCTTGCCCGGAAGGCGGTCGATCACGAGTCAGGCCTGGTTTCAGCAGAGCGACACACCCGGACTGGACGGCGACGATGCGGCCTACGGCTTCGGCTTCGACCTGAGCGCGCCCGACAAGTGGTCGGGCGATGCGAAGTACATCGAGCTGCAGGACAACTTCAATCCGGCGCTGGGCTTCGCGAACCGGGTTGGGATACGCGAGTTCGATGGCGGCGTCGACTATGCATGGCGTCCGCGAGATCGATATCTGCGAACAGTCTTCGGTGGCGTTTCTTTCACGCGCAGCGAGCGACTCGTAGACGACAGCCTGCAATCCGAGAGCATCAATGCGCGCATCTTTTTGACGAATCACACCAGTGATAACAGCAGTCTTTCCTGCTCTCGCGACACAGAGGGACTGGATGAGCCGTTTACGATCCTGCGCCGGCGCAACGGAGGCAACGTCGTCATCGACCCGGGCATCTATGAATTTGACAGCTGTCGTGTACAGGTAAGGATTGGTGGTCAGCGCAAGCTGTCCGGAAGTTTCGCCTACGAGACCGGCGATTTCTACAATGGAAGCCGCGACTCGCTGCAACCGAATGTCACCTGGCGGCCGTCCGAGCATTTCTCTTTGAATGTTTCGTCCACGGTCAACGACATTGAGCTTCCGCAAGGCAAGTTCACGACGCGCCTGACCCGGCTGACGACGGAGGTCGTATTTTCAGCGACACTGTCCTGGGTGAATCTGATTCAGTGGGACAACGGCTCCGACATCCTCGGCATCAACAGCCGGCTGCACTGGGTGCCGCAGGCCGGGCGCGATTTCTATCTGGTCCTGAACCACAACCTCGAGGATCTCGATGAGAACGGCACCTTCCACTCCACACGCGGCGACCTGACCGCCAAAGCGAGTTACACGTTCCGTTTCTAGGATGCATTGCCGGCACCAATTGCCGGCGTTGACACTCCGAAGCGATGGCCTTAGCGTGGTAGCAACGCCGTGCCCAACCCGCGTGGCGGGGGAGACAGACCGATGCCGAAGAACAAGCAGCACGTCAGCCGTCGCGATTTCCTGAGCAAGACTGCGGCGGGCGCGACTGCGGCCGCCCTCGTTCCCGGCACGGCCCATGCCCAGGAAGCCGGCATCGAGTGGGACATGACGGCCGACTTCGTCTCGATCGGCGCCGGTGTCGCCGGCCTCGCGGGCGGACTCACGGCGCTCCAGCATGGCGCCTCAGTGATTCTTGTCGACGAAAACCACGACATCGGTGGTCACGGCATGATTTCGGGCGGCAACGTCCATCTGGGCGGCGGCAACGAAGTGCAGCGCATGCACGGCATCGAGGACTCGGCCGACAAGGTCTACGAAGACTGGATCCGGCCCGATCACCCTCTTGCACGTTACAACGATCGCGACCTGGTGCGCGTCTTCGCCGATGAGAACGTCCCGACTTTCGAATGGCTCGCCGAGAACGGCGTCGATTTTCGTTCCGATGCTGTCATCGGCCCGCAGATGGCGTCGACGGTCCCCCGGCAGATTCGCGTGCGGCCGTGGCCGAACCGCGACGAGATCTACATCTACGTGCCGACGCGTGGCGGTTCCGGTCTCGTGCGCCAGCTCGAGAAACGAATTCGGGAAAGCGGCGGCCGGATACTACTGCAACATCGCATGACGAGCATCGTTCGCGAACAACAGCTGTCCGGCCGCGTGCTCGGCATCACCGTGGAACACGAAGGCGCGACACTCAACATCCGGGCATTGAAGGGCGTGCTCGTCGCGACCGGCGGTCACTCCAACAACATCGAGTTCCGCCGCATCTTCGATCCGCGGCTGACCGAGGAGTACCGCGTTTCGGGTGACCCCTATTCGCGCAAGAGCGGCGACGGTGAGATCGCATCGATGCAGATCGGTGCGTCGCTGTGGGGGACTTCGGCGCAGACCAACGAGGCCGAGCGCTGCATCCGCAAGTCCGGCACCATCGGTTGCGAGTTCACCGAATCGAGTTGCCCGTGGCTTCCGGAAAGCCCGATCTTCGACGAGAAAGTTCGAGCATCGGGGCTCTGGAACATCGATTGGGCGAATCTGATTCTAGTGACCCAGGACGGCGTGCGCTTCTGGGACGAGACCGCGAATGACTACGACTTCTTCGCCGCGGCGCTCGAGTCGCGCGGTCAGCCCGAAAAACGCAACGGTGGGGGACCGATCTGGGCGATCTTCGACAACGAAGCCGTGCAGCGGCAGGGCTGGGATCCGACGCCGCCGCATGTCGATCCCGACGGCTGGTTCTTCAGCGCGGATACCGTCGCAGGGCTCGCGCGCAAGATCGAGAACCCGCACCAGCCCTATCCGATGCCGGCCGCAGCGCTCGAAGCAACCGTGTCGCGCTTCAACGGTTTCGTGGACGCAGGCACGGACGAAGATTTCGCCAAGCCGCAGCCACTGCACAGGATTGAGACGCCGCCTTTCTATGCGGCATGGTCGACGCCGACGATACACGACTCTTACACGGGATTACGTATCAATACTTCTTCGCAGGTCATCGATCTGCACGGCGACGTCATCGAGGGCCTGTACGCCGCCGGCGAGTCTCACGGCGGCTTCAATCAGCATGGGCTGGGCCGCAGCATGGTGTTCGGCCGCATCGCGGGGCGGCACGCAGCCAGTTCGTAAGTTTCAGGCCGGCGAATCGGCAGTCGCGTTACTGACCGTCTTCCGAGCCCGCAGGCCATCGCTGCGGGATGCGCTGCAGGAGGCTCATGTCGTGGCCGAGTTCCTCGACGACGCCGAGCAGACGCGCGTAATCTTCATCGCTGATGTCGGGCGAGCGCGACATGATCCAGACATTGCTCCGACTCGGAACGCCGATCACGGTGTGCTGGTAGTCGTTGTCGAGATAGACGATCAGATATGCGGAGCGGAACGGCCAGAGAAACTGCATCCGCCATTCAGCGTTATTCTCGGTATTGTGCACCCACGCTACCGGATTGAACTCGACCTCTTCACCATCAAAACCACCACGCCGGAAGGAATAGGTCGTCTGGATCTTGCCGTCGTCACGCAGTTCGTAGCTCTCGACGCCGTTGTGCGCGCCGGCCTCGCTGGCGAACCAGAAATCGATGGGGATACTGCTGATTACGAACCAGTCCCCCATGAAGCGCTGCAGGTCGACGGGCCGGTCGATGGCTTGAAGCGGGGCTCGATCATTCATGGCACAGGCGCTCGTTAACGTGGTCAGCAGAATCGCTGTTAATTCAATCGCTCGAGTCTTCATCGCTCAATACCGTGGCTCGACGAGAGGCCGGCTCTCGGGCTTGGCCAGCAATAGCTGCGCGTCGCCGATCGCGCGCTCCATGAAGCCACCCTCGCAGTAGCAGAAATAAAAATCCCACATGCGGATGAACTCATCCGGGTAGCCGAGTTCGCGTACTTCGGCCAGCTTCGCAAACAGGCGCTCTCTCCAGTGCTGCAGCGTTGTTGCATAGTCGATGCCGATATCCTGTAAATGATGCAGGCGCATATCCGTGTTGCGCGCAACAGCTTTTTCCAGCACGGGAACCGAAGACAGCGAACCACCCGGGAAAATGTAGCGCTGGATGAAGTCCACCGACCGCTTCGCGCGTTCGTACTGGTCGTCCGCGATCGTAATCGTCTGCAGCAGCATGAGCCCGTCGGGTTCGAGCAGCTCGCTGCATTTTGCGAAGTAGGTGTCGACATATTCGTGGCCGATGGCTTCGAGCATTTCGACGGATACGAGTTTGCTGTAGCGGCCCTCGAGATCGCGGTAGTCCTCCAGCAGCACCGTGACGCGATCGTCCAGACCTTCCTCGCGAACGCGTTGCTGTGCGAATGCGTGTTGTTCAGCCGAAATCGTCGTTGTCGTGACGCGGCAGCCGTAGTTCTGCGCAGCGTATATGGCGAGACCGCCCCAGCCCGTACCGATCTCGAGCAGATGATCGGCCGGCGACAGCGCCAGTTTGTCGCAGATCAGTTTCAGCTTGGCCTGAGAAGCTTCCTCGAGCGTCATCGACGGGTCGTCGAACACCGCGGCCGAGTACATCAGGGACTCATCCAGCCAGAGCCGGAAGAAATCGTTGCCGAGGTCGTAGTGCGCGGCAATGTTGCGGCGGCTACCAGTCTTGCTGTTGCGGTTCCAGCGATGGAAGAACTTGTGCGCCGGTTCGGTTATCCGCGCGAGGCCCGTCTCCATGTTGTTCAAAAGCTCACGGTTGCGCAGCAGTATGCGCATGACCGCCGTGAGGTTGTCCGTCGTCCAGTAACCTTTCATATAGGCTTCGCCGGAGCCGATCGTGCCGCCGAAAGCCACTTCCGCATAGGAGCGCGGATCGTGGACGATGACCCGGGCGACGATCTCGGCATTGCCGGTGATGTCGCCGAACTCCCAGCGCCGATCGCCCTCGACGATAACCAGGCGGTCCTTTTTCAGGCCTCTGAGCCGGCGGTGAATGAGCCAGCGTGCCAAAGACGTCAGGAACGAAGGCTTCTTTGTTCCGGCCAGGAATTTTTCCGAGTTGATAGTGGATACACGCATCTTTATTTGGCTTCCATCAGTTTGTCATTCTTGGGATGGTCGTAGACCGGGCAGCGCTTGAGCCAAAGTCGCAACGCCTGCCAGTAGATGCCGAACACGATCCGTATCGTGATCAGCGGGTAAACAACGAGCAGCCGGGCGAGAGCGGGACCGCTGATTTCGGAACGCTCGAGCCGCATCGTGGCCTCGAAGAACTTTTCGCCGTCCTTGAGGTTCTCCATGTGTACGTGAAGACTTTTTGCGGGATCGGTGAACTTCCACTCGTAGTCGACGTCCATGTCCATGAACGGCGATACGTGAAATTCCTTGCGCAGCTCGAAAGCTTTGAGCTTGCTGTCGTGTGCTTTGTCGCGGTCCGACAGCACGTAGCAGTGCTGCTCTCCCCAGGGCGTATTGTTGACCTCGGTGACGATGGTCTCGACGCGCTCACCCGCGGGATCGAAGCAATAGTAGAAACACACGGGGCTGAACCCGTAACCCAGATAGCTGAGCTGTGTCAGCAGGCGGATTGGCCCGCCCGGTCGGCGCCCGGTTCTGTCTTCGACAAGATCCCGCACGCTGGCGTCGAGCGGCTGCTCCGGGTCGCCGAGATGGTCGCCGCGCCGAAATCTGGCCAGAGCAGGCCGTTTGACCGACCAGAGCCAGCGACCTCTGAACACGTTGTCGAGCTCGGCGAGATCGAGATAGAGCAGGAACAGCCGGTACTCGAACTCGTGCTCGACCGGCGTGCAGCGACGATGTTTAAGCCGTCCTTCGAATATGCAACTCATCATTTTGCAAATGCTCCTCGAAGTGTTCGACAGCAGTCAGCGCGCTCACGACGCCGTCTTCATGAAACCCGTTGCGCCAGTACGCACCGCAATAAAAGGTCCGATTGCCGTTATTGACCTCGGCGTGAAGGCCTTGAGCGACAACGCCCTCGCGTGTGAACAGGGGATGATCGTAGCTAATGTACCGAATGATCTTGTCGGGATCGATCCGCGCCGTGTCATTGAGCGTCACGCACCAGGTCGTGGAGGACTCGAGATCCTGCAGGATGTTCATGTCGTAGGTCACGCTGGCCGGGCCGGATTGTTGCTCCGCGATGTGATAGTTCCAGGCCGCCCACGCGAGTTTCCGCTTCGGCAGCAGCGATTCGTCGGTGTGCAATACGGCTTCATTCTTCTGATAGCGGATCGCGCTCAAGACCTCCGTTTCGATGGGTGTCGGATCCGTCAGCATCTTCAGCGCCTGATCGCTGTGAGTCGCGATGAACACGTGGTCGAAGCGCTCGACATCCTGGCCCCAGGCCTTGACGTCGACACCCGCGCGATCGCGCGTGATCTGCTGCACCGGGCTGGACAGCCGGATCCGGTCGCGGTGCCCGGCCACGAGTTTCTCGACGTAGGCGCGAGAACCACCCTCGATGACCCGCCAGACCGGGCGGTCATCGACATTCAACAGCCCGTGATTCTCGAGGAATCGCACGATGAACCGCCCCGGCGCCTGGCGGATCGCGTTCGGATCGGCCGACCAGATTGCCGCACACATCGGCAGCAGGTAGTGATCCACGAACTCGGCCGAGTAGCCGTTCTCGTCCAGGTAGTCTCCGAGCAGGCCCGTCTGTTCGTCGCCAGGGAATGCAAGCGGTGCGTCGCGATTGAAGCGCAGAATATCGCGAATCATGCGATAGAAGGACGGCCGCAAAAGATTGCTGCGCTGCGCAAACAGCGTGTTCAGCGTCGTGCCGTTGTATTCGAGCCTGCTGCGTTCGCATTGCACGCTGAAGCTCATCGTGCTCGGTTTGGAAGCGACACCAAACTCGTCGAGCAGCGCAATAAAATTAGGGTAGGTCCAGTCGTTGAAAACGATGAAACCCGTGTCGACGGCGAGCTCCGTACCGTCATCATCGACGTCGATCGTGTTGACGTGCCCGCCGGCATAATCGTTGGCTTCGAACACGGTGATGTCGTGCTCGTCCCGAAGACGGCAGGCCGCGACGTTTCCGGCGATGCCGGAGCCGATGATCGCGATCTTCATGACGTCAGATCAGTTCGTAGCGCAGCCGGCGGCCGCCTTTCGCTGCGGACTCGAGTGCGAGCCACTCGTCGTCCTGCGAATACCAGAGCTCAATCTCCAGATCTTCGCCAGTCAGCCGGTAGCGATTCGCCGCAACGGTATCGCCACGGACTGACAAGAGCTCCTCGCCGACGAGCTCGGCCTCGACGTTCACATATTCGCCCGTCTGCGTGTTGAGCAGGCGCGATTTCTCGAGAAAACGCGGATCCCAATAGGCAAAGGTCGTAACGCAGTTGGGAAGCGTTACCTGATCGCGATCATCATCCAGCGCCTTCGACATGACGAAGGCTTCGTCCGTTACCGATCCGTTTAGCTCGTAGAAGTCGCCGTTGGCGTTGGTCTCGGACTCGATAGTCTCGAGGCAGCCGTTCTCCCAGCGCTCGGTGTTGTTGTGGCGGTATTTATAGGCGTTGAAGAACAGAAACTTCACGTTGAATTCGGCTTCGGTTCGGATCTCGCGGCCGTCACCTTCGTCGGTGACGAAAAAGGTATGACTGCCAATCTCGGAGTCGTCGAGATAGACGCGAAACGCCCATTCACGCGTGGCGGCTGAATCCGTGTTTGCAAGTGCGGCTGCGCTCAATGCGAGAGAGAGAATCAGGCCGCTTAGCCCTGTGAATATTTTGTTCATGTTGTCGCCGTCACCTGGTTGAGTCAGTACTGTCAGTAGGAGGCCTTCTTCGGGCCGGGAAAAAAAGCGTTCGTCGATTGCAGGTAGTCGCTGTAGTCCGGGCGGCGCTCCCTGATCGTCTTCTCGAGCATCGCAACGCCGGAAACTTTCATCAGCAGGAAGCTCATGATCAGTGGCGAGATCACCGTCCACCAGCCGCCGGCCGCCAGCGCCATCGCAAAGAACCCCCACCAGACACAAAAATCGCCGAAATAGTTGGGGTGACGCGTATAACGCCAGAAGCCGGTGTCGAGAACGCGGCCTGCGTTCGCGGGATCGCTGCGAAATTTCGCGAGCTGATAGTCGCCGCCTGCCTCGAACAGAAAGCCCGCGACCCACAGCGTAACGCCGAAAACGTCAAGCCAGCCGAGCGCGGTCTGGCCCATGATGGCGGCCATCAGCGGAAGCGAGATGACCGATGCCAGCAGGCCCTGCAGGCCGAACACGATATAGAGGCTCTTTACCTCGAAGTTCGGCTCGTTATTGCGGCGGATCTCCTGGTAGCGGTGGTCCTCGCCCTCGCCCCAGTTGCGCCAGGTGATGTAAGCGGAGAGCCTGACGGCCCAGATGCCGACCAGCGCGAGCACGAGCCAGGCGCGCGGTCCGGGCTGTGCGGCCGACAGAAAATAAGCGATCGCGGCGAGCAGAAACATGAGCGACCAGAGGCTGTCGACGATGCTGACGTCGCGCAGCTTCAGGCTGACGCCCCAGGCCAGTACACCGAGCGCGGCGATGAGCGCGAGCCCCAGCAGCCAGGCGTCGAGGCTAAACATGGGCCTTCCCGCTTCGGGTCTCGACGCCGTCGAGGCGCGCCCCGATCTCGCTCAGGAGCGGCAGGATCACCGCCCAACCGATACCGAGCGCGATCAGTCCGCTGCGCAGATCGAGAAATGTCACGCCGCCGAGTTTGGCACCGGCATAGAACGTCAGCGGCCCGGAGACGGCGCCGACAATCACGGCGAGCGCGACGCGATTCTGCAGCCAGCGCAGCGAGACGTTAAGCGTCGTCGCGAACAACATCCACATTGCGACGATCCAGTAAGGCGCGAAACCGGAAACGAGATTGCCGGATGGATAGGAGAGCCAGCCGATGGTTACCAGGGCACTGTCCCACACAGCGCCCAGAACTCCCGCGAAGAGAACCAGCGCGAACTCCTGAGCCGGCCGGCTCGACCTTGCCAGATGCAGCGCGACGGCGCCCGCAACGACGGCGGGTCCGAGCAGCGGCAGCGCGTTCGCGGCACCCAGGACGCAAGCGAACCACCCGATTTGAAATGCGACGATGTTGATGACGAGAGTCATGGCGTTACCTTGACGGCATCTCGACCGTATGCGGCTTTCGATTCGAAGTGTTGGCTTCGAACAGGTAATGAGTGACCCACCATTCCTGGCCGTCGGCATAGCCGAACAGCTCGGCGCAAGCCATGAAAAAAATGCGCCAGCGCATCCACCATTGCTGGGCATTCGCGGCTCCGTAGGTGGAGACCAGGATCGGCATGATGTCGTCTTTTTGCGCGTCCATGTTCTGAAGCCAGGCGTTCGCGGTTTTTTCGTAGTGGCGGCCGTCCCAGCGCCAGCGCTTCTCGAGACTCAGGTGCTGCTGGAAGCGCAGCGGAAGATCGTCGCTCGGCATGATGCCGCCGGCGAAGAAGTGGCGCGTCATCCAGTCGCTCGGGCCGCGATCGACGAATTCATAGGCAGACGATCGGTGACAGAAGATGTGCATGAAGAAGCGGCCGTCGTCATTCAGCCAACGCGACACGCGCTCGAACATCGCGCGGTAGTTGCGCAGATGCTCGAACATCTCAATGGAGACGATGCGGTCATAGGAGTCGTCCGGTGCGAACTCGTTCATGTCACAGGTCAGGACGGTCAGGTTTCTCAAACCCCGGCGCTCCGCCTCGGCCACGATGGCTTCGCGCTGCGAGTGCGAATTCGAAACCGCCGTGAAGCGGCTGTTGGGGTAGAGCTCGGCCGCGAAAAGACTGAATGAGCCCCAGCCACAGCCGAGGTCCAGCACGCTCTGGCCGTCGCGCAGCCGGGCTCGCGCGACCGTCAACTCGAGCGCGGCCTCTTCGGCCTGTTCGAGCGATGAGCAGTCCGCGTCCCAATAACTGCAGCTGTATTTTCGGTGCCAACCGAGCACGCGTCTGAAGAACTCCGCCGGGACCTCGTAGTGCTGTTCGTTGGCCCGCTCCGGCAGCGGCGCGACCGGGCTGCGATCCATGACCTCGACGAACTGATCCTGGCTGGTGGCGACCCATTCGCAGTCCGACGCATTGATCTCCTCGAGCCGCTCTTTAAGCAGGCGACGAATACCCAAACGGATCACGTTGTCCGGGACCAGACCCATTTCAGTCCAGTCAAGGATGCGATTCGATGCGGAGGCAGCTTGCGTTTTCATCATGACTAATACGTTCTCAATATGTCCATCAGGTGCCGAAGCCCCTGATTAATGTCGCTGCCGAGTGGGATGGCGCCAGCTCTGGAAATGGCGTCGTGGTTGTTGACGGACGTCAGCCCGCCGATGAGCACTGGAAGGTTAGTTTCATTGACGAGTCGCGGCAAGTCGGCTTCGATGACGGTAGCTTCAGGCTTGATCGAGCCCGACAGCACGATCGCTTCGCAGTCGGATTTCGCGGCTGCCAGCGGGATATCCGACAGCGGCATGTCGGCGCCGAGCAGCACCAGCCGGAAGCCGGCCTGATGCGCGGCCAGGCCGAACAGCAGCAAGCCGATTTCGTGGTGTTCTCCGGGCAGGCAGGCGGCGAGAATTTTGCGGCCCGTCGTGTCGCGCTGGCGGTGATGAAAACGCGCGCCGAGCGTGTTGCGCAGGTAGAACGCGAAGAAATGCTCTTCGGCGATGTTGCCCGCGCCACTTTGCCAGCGCTCGCCGAGCTCGACCAGCAACGGCGTCAGTAATTCGCGCGTGACGGTCTCGACGGGATGCAGCGCCAGCGCGTTGCCATAGGCGGTCTCCAGCCGACGCTCGTCGAAGCGGACGATCGCTGCAATCATCTCGTTGCGGTAGCTGTCCCATACCGTCGACGCTTCGCCTTGCTCTTCTTCTGGCGTCTCGGCGATCAGCTCATCCTTGACCTGGCCGATACGCATTCCGCCCTCGAGCAGCGCCACGACGCGATGGATCAGATCGATGTCCTCGCGGGAATAAAGGCGGTGGCCGCTGGGTTTACGCAGCGGGTGAACGAGTCCGTAGCGCCGCTCCCACGCGCGTAGCGTGATCGGCGATACGCCGGTCAGGCTCGCGACGGTACCGATGGGGTAGCGCCGGCGGCCCTGGGTCTCTGCTGTTACGGACTCTGTGTTCATTTTTGTACAACACGATCAATAAATGTACAAGACCTGTACAGAATACGCGAAATAGCCGCATAATCCACGAAAAACTAGACGATAACCTATACAAATACGTTACAAAACCTGTACAAGACGCCCGGGAGCGCCTCGGATAAGCCTTCGGGAATGGTGGGTCAGCGCTGCGAGCGCAGCTTCTTGTAGGCTTCGAGCGCGCGCTCGCGGGCGGCCGGGTGATCCACGATGGGCTGCGGATAATCGCGGCCAAGCCTGACGCCGGCTGTATCGAGAATTTCCTCGGGCGCTGCCCAGGGTTCGTGCAGGTATTTTGCGGGCAGGTCGTTAAGCTCCGGTACCCAGTGCCGGACGTAACGGCCGTCGGGGTCGAATTTCCGGCCCTGCAGTATCGGGTTGAAGATTCTGAAATAGGGCGCCGCATCGGCACCGCAGCCGGCGACCCATTGCCAGCTGGCCGAGTTGTTGGCGAGGTCCGCGTCGACGAGCGTGTCCCAGAACCAGCGTTCGCCGTCCTGCCACGGGATCAGCAGGTGTTTGACGAGGAAAGATGCGACGACCATGCGCACCCGGTTGTGCATCCAGCCCGTCCGCCAGAGCTGGCGCATGCCGGCATCGACAATCGGGTAACCGGTGTTGCCCTGCTGCCAGCGCTTTAACGCGTCGTCGTCATCGCGCCACGGGAAATCGGCGAACTCGTCGCGAAACGGCTCGGTCGGGAACGTCGGCCAGTGGTGCAACAGGTTGTAGGAGAACTCGCGCCAGCCGAGTTGCCTGAGATACGCCTCGGCCGCAGCCTGGGTCGCGGAGCCGCTCGCGATGTGAGAGCGTACGGCATGCCAGACCTGTCGTGGGCTGACTTCGCCGAAGCGCAGATGCGGCGACAGTTTCGATGTGGCGTCGACGTCCGGCAGGTCGCGTTGTTTCTTGTAGCGATCCAGGTCGTCGTCGACGAATTCCTCGAGGCGGGCTTGCGCGCCCGATTCGCCCGGTGTCCAGACTTCATCGAATTCGGCGGCCCAGTCGGGCTTGACCGGCAGAAGCGCCAGGTCGTCCAGTGACTCCGAGGACAGGTCGCCTTGGTAAAATTCGAGCTTGTCCGGTGCGTTTTGCGGCGGGCCCGGGTCGGGCAGCTGCAGCAGCGCCTTCCAGAACGGCGTAAACACCTTATAGGGTTCGCCAGCCTGCGTACGGACCGCATCCGGGGGGAAAAGCAATCGCCCCGAATAGCAGACGAGCTCGGTTCCGCCGTCGCTCAAAGAGTCGCGTAAAGCGTCTTCGAGCTCGGCCCCGCGTGGCTCCGGACTCGCGCTACAGTGCACGGCGGTGGCACCGGTGTCGGCCGCGAGGCTCGTCAGCGCCTTAGCTGCGGGTCCGCGGCAGAGCACGAGTCTGCCGCCCAGATCTTCGAGCGCCGTCGTGAGCGCGGCGAGACTGTGGTGCAGCCACCAGCGGCTCGCGCCGCCGAGCTGCCAGTCGTCGTTGGCCCCTTGCTCGTCGAGCACGTAACAGGCAATTAAAGGCTTGCCGGATTCGGCAGCGCCGAGTAACGCCTCGTTGTCATTCAGTCTCAGGTCGTAGCGAAACCAGACGATCTCGGGATCTTGCTCCTTAGCGGCCATGTCGCGTTTCGTTCCCGTCGGTGGCGCAGGGTGAAGGACGGGAACGCATCTCCGAACGGCGCATCGGCATTCCGTCGATCAACACGAAAATTTCCTCGAGCGACGGCACGTCTGCGTAACGTGCTTTGACACCGCCGTCCTTGCCGACCAGTATCACGGCGAAATCATTCGCTGCCGACGGTTGCATCTGCCGTAAAGCATGGGCTTCCGCATCGGGCAATGCGCGGTCGCCGAGGCGGCTCTCGCCATCGCGGAAAGAGAAGCCGACGACGAGGTCGCGATCGTCGAGTTCGCACGCAACTGGCGCGATGGCCTGCTCGAAAGTGGCGACGCGAGGGTCGGCCGCGCTGATCGCAAACACGATCAGCACGCGCTGCTGCCAGCGAAACGTGGACAGCGGTTCGGCGCTGCTCGAGCCTGGGCCGAGCGCGAAAGCGCCGAGCACGGAAGCGATGACGGGATAGCGCATATGGGGTCTCGTTTGATGAAATATGTCTACTATTTGACAATGTATAAAATGGACAATTATAAGTCAACACGTCGAGCCGGGCTCGTCGAATAACTCGCTAAATATTGCGCCGGTTATTGCGCCAATTCTCGCGCCCTCAGGATACATCGATGAACGAGCCGAGCCGCCACCGTCCTGCCGCCAATCCCGCGCGCGTCGCCGTCATCGGCGCCGGCCTGTCCGGTCTGGTGCTCGCGCTCGAGCTGCGTGGCCGCGCCGTCGTGACGCTGTTCGAGAAGTCGCGCGGAGTTGGCGGCCGGCTGGCGACGCGTTACGCGCCTCCTTACGAGTTTGATCACGGCGCGCAGTATTTCACGGCACGCAGCGGCGAATTCACGGAGTTCCTCGCGCCGCTGATCGCGCAGGGTGTCGTCGCGCCCTGGCAGGTGACGCATGCCGAAATAGACGGGAGTCGCGTCGTTGCCAGGCAGCGCTGGGACGCGGATGCGCCACGCTATGTCGGCAGCCCGCGCATGAACGCGGTCGGCAAGCACCTGGCTGCCGATCTGGATGTCTGCGTGAACACGCCAGTAACGCGTCTCGATAAAGAGGGAGATACGTGGCAGGTCTTCGGTGCAGACGACACACGGCTCGGCGGGTTCGACTGGGTCGTGTCGACGGCTCCGCCGGTGCAGTCGGCGGCACTGCTGCCTGCGGCCTTCGTCGGGATCGAAGCGGTGCGCAACGCAAAACTGAGTGCCTGCTTCGCGCTGATGCTGGGGTTCGATCGACCGCTGCCGTTGCCATGGCAGGTAGCGTCAATAACGAACGCCGACCTGAGCTTCGTCGCCGTCAACAGCAGCAAGCCGGGACGGCCCGGTGGTTTCGCCCTGGTCGTGCACTCGTCGGGCGACTGGGCCGAGGCGCATCTCGAGGACGATCCGCGATCCGTCAATGCGCACCTGCTGCGGCAGCTTGCGGATATCGCGGGTCAGAAGATCGAATCGCCCGACCACTGCAGCCTGCACCGCTGGCGCTATGCCAAAGTCGAGGTGCCGGCCACGGACGCCGCATTGATCGACGCCGACAACCGGCTGGCCGCTTGCGGCGACTGGTGCATCGAGGGCAGAGTCGAGAGCGCTTTCTCGAGCGCGTTGGCGCTCGGGAAGAAACTGCTGCCGCTCCTGTAACGTTGGCGACCCCGAACTCGAATGAAGCCGAAATACATCCCTGCCGCCGAGGCGCCCGAGCCGATGGACGCTATCGGCGGCAATCGCTGGTATGCGCGCGCCCGCGTGCGGATGCGCCGCCAGGATCAGCCCGACACCGTGATCCGCTTGCCGGGAGAATGGCACGGCAAAACGCCGCAGGAAGCGGAACAACGCGCACTGCGGGCCGCGAGCGAGTGGATTGCTGCCCGGGACGCGGAATAGTGCCGCCGGCTGCCGGGCCCGGCAACCGCGCGTTTGACAGCCTCGTTTCCCGGGCCGAAGATTGACGAAAGTGCCGCGCGACCCGGTCGCGGCGGGGGAGATGAGCTGATGCCGCAAAAGAAATCCGATCGAAAGCACAGCGCTGGCGTATCGCGCCGCGACTTCGTAACAGCGACCGCAGCCGGCGCGACTGTTGCCGCGCTGGCACCCGGCAGCGCCGCCGCGCAGGACGAGATCGTCTGGCACCACACGGCCGACTTCGTCTCGATCGGCGCGGGCGTCGCGGGCCTCGCGGCCGCGGTATCCGCGATCGAACACGGCGCTTCCGTGATCCTTGTCGACGAGAACATGGATATCGGCGGTCACGGCATGGTGTCCGGCGGCATCGTTAATCTCGGCGGCGGCCACCGCGTGCAGCAGGCGCACGGTATCGAAGACTCCGCCGATCAGGTCTACGACGACTGGACACGACCGGACCATCCGCACGCGCGCTACAACGACCGCGACCTCGTGCGCACGTTCGCGGACATGAACGCGTCGACTTTCAACTGGCTGATGGACCTGGGGGTAGTGTTTCACGAGGACGTGGTTTTACCGCCGGAGGTCGCGATGACCGTGCCGCGTCAGGTACGCACGCAGCAGTGGCCGAACAAGGACGAGATCTATTCGTCGGTGGTCACCCGGCGTGGTTCCGGGCTCGTGCGCAGGCTCGAGCAGGTCGTGCGCGAAGGCGGCGCCGAGATCCTGCTCGAGCACCGCATGACGCGCATCATTCGCGAACAACCGATGGCCGGTCGCGTGCTCGGCATCACGGTCGAGCACGAAGGCCAGACCATCAACATCCGCGGTACCAGGGGGGTTCTGGTCGCGACGGGCGGGCACAGCAATAACATCGAGTTCCGGCGCATCTTCGACCCGCGCCTCACCGAGGAATACCGCGTGACCGGCGATCCGTATTCGCGCAAGTCCGCCGACGGCGAGATTGCGGCCATGGAACTCGGTGCGTCGCTGTGGGGCACCGCGCTGCAGACCACCGAAGCCGTCAGGTACCAGCTCTTCAAGCCCGCGAGCATCGGCGGCGAGTTCATCTCGCCCGCTTTGCTCTGGCCGGCCGACAGCCCGATCTTCGACAAGATCCGCGCGACGGGTATTCAGAATCCCGACTGGTCGGAATTGATACTCGTGACGCAGGACGGCGAGCGCTTCTACGACGAGACCGCGAACGATTATGATTTCATCGCCGCGGCGATGGCGTCGCGCGGCCAGCCCGAGAAGCGCAACGGCGGTGGCCCGATCTGGGCGATCTTCGATCAGGCTGCCGTCGAGCGGCAGGGCTGGGATCCGCGGCCGCCCTACGTCGACCCGGACGGGTTCTTCTTCAGCGCCGATACGATCGGCGAGCTGGCAGCCAGGATCGAGAACCCGCATCAGCCGTACCCGCTGCCCGCGGCGAAGCTCGAGGCCACGGTTGCCCGATACAACGGTTTCGCGGAAGCGGGCGTTGACGAGGACTTCGCCAAGCCGTTGCCGCTGCCCAAAATCGAAACGCCGCCGTTTTATGCTGCCTGGGCGACTCCGATAGTGCATGACTCCTATGCGGGCATTAGAACCAATGCGGACACGCAGGTCATCGATCTGCACGGCCGGGTCATAGAAGGACTTTATTGCGCGGGCGAATCGCAGGGCGGATTCAGTCTGCACGGCCTCGGGCGATGCATCGTGTTCGGCCGCATCGCGGGCAGGCATGCGGCACAGACAACTTGAATGGGATCGCGTTCGTCCGAGCGCGTCGGGAGAATATCGATGAAAGACTCACTTACTAAGTTCGGTGTGCTGTGCGCGCTCGGCGTCACGGTCGTCAGCGCCGGCGCGAATGCGCAGGTCGTCATGGGTGCGGCGGCCGAGGCGACGCTGGATGCGACCAGCATCAATCTCGAGACCGCAAGAGCGATCGGGCAGCACTGCGCGGCGCAGGCGGAAGCGCGCGGCGTTGCGGTCAGCGTTTACATCCTCGACAGCAGCGGCAACAACGTTTACGTGCATCGCATGGACGGCCAGGTCTGGACGAATGTCGCGACGGCGGAGATGAAAGCCGTGACGGCCTTCAAACTGCGTGCGCCGAGCAAGTCGCAGATGAATCGTGCGACGCGCAACACCAACGACGAATGGACCGGCATGCAGCTCGGCCTGTTTTCCAACGCGGGTGGCCTGCCGATCGTCCTCGACGATCAACTGATCGGCGCGATCGGCGTCGGCGGTTCCGCGCCGCGCCTCGCGGAGCAATGGAGCGACGAGTATTGCGCTCACAATGCGCTGAACGACATCGTCGGTCCGCAGCCGCCGCTTCTGGAAGACCTGCCGCGAACGCGACCGGAGAACCAGATCGCGACCGCGCGTTTCGCCACGGAAGAAGCACCGGAGGCGACCCTGTCTGCCGAGTTCGTCGTTTCGGGCGCAGCGGCGAGACGGCTGATGGATGCCAACCAGGTGTCAGCCAGCGCGGCCACCGCGATAGCGGCCGGATGCCGCGATTGGATCGGTGAGCGTGGCGGCAGCGCGACCATCAGCGTCATCGACAACACCGCGCTTGCGGTGCACATCGAGCGCATGGACGGACAGATGCCGCTGAACTCGCAGACGTCGTTAATGAAGGCCGAGACCGCATTGCGCGGCCGCGGCCCGACGTCGTCGCGAGAGGCCGGCGCGCATAACAACCCGGGCGGATTTCCGCGCTCGGTGCAGCTGTTCAACTTCTACTCGAAGGCGGGCGGCGTGCCGATCGTTGTCGACGGACAGATCATCGGCTCGGTCGGCGTGTCCGGTACCGACGGTGACGACGAGGCCTGTGCCGTTGCCGGCCTTCAGGCTGCGTTCAGCGACCGCGCGACGGTACCCGTTTACTAACGAGCGCGGTTAACAATTCTTGTCAGTTTTTGCCGCGGCGCCCTATAGAATGTAGTTATCTGCAGAAGTTTTGAGGATAGCTATGCGTCTGTTGCGACCATTATTCGCGCTGTGTCTTTTCTGTCTTGGCGCAAACGCCGTTGCACAAGTGACATTCGAGCAGCCCAACGAGCAGGTCTCGGGCGAACGGCTTTTCGATACCTGTGTCTTCTGCCACGGACTCGAAGCGCAGGGTAACGACCGCCGTGACGGTCCGGCGCTCGCGGGTCTGCCGGCCTGGTACATCGAGCAGCAGATGAAGAACTTCCGCGACGGTATCCGCGGCACACACCCGGAAGACGTGCCGGGCAAGGTCATGCATTTCACGCGCGGGCTCATGCGCGACGACGCGCATATCGCCAGGGTGTCCGAATACATTTCAGGCCTGGAGCCCGGCTTGCCGATGGCGGCGAATGCGGTGGGCGCCAGACCGTATATCTGGGATTCGCCTTACGCCGGTCTCGATCCGTCGATTACCGGCGACGCCGAAGCCGGCCGGCAGACCTATGCAACGACCTGCGCGTTGTGTCATGGCGCGGATGGATCCGGTAACGAAGCGCTCGGCGCAGCCGATCTGCGCTATCTGTCGGAGATCTATCTGGCGAGACAAATGCTGTACTTCAGAGACGGCGTGCGCGGGGCGCATCCGCAGGACGTCCGCGGTGCGCAGATGGCCGCGATGGCGAAAATCCTGACGACCGACCAGGCCATCGCCGACGTCATCGCCTATATCCAGACGCTCTAGACAAGCGCGGATTGCAAACTCGGAAAAGGGTTACCGAACATGAACAAGCTACACATGGTTCTTGGCAGTCTGCTCGCACTGTTCGCGATGGCGGCCAATGCGCAAACGCCTGTCGAGGTGAAACTGGTCGCGGCTCTCGATGAAGCCCGCGGCTGGTGCATCGATCTCAGAGGCGGCGCGAACGCCGGCGAACCGATCGGCGGGCTGCACGGGCACACCTGTTACACCTACAACGGCAACGGCCCGACGAACGACCAGGCGTTCTTCCTCGAGAACATCGAGTCGGACAACGAGTTCCGGATGGTCGCGTTCGACGATCTCTGCATGACCTTGTGGGAGCCGAGAGACGGTTCGTTCATCTCGATAGAAACCTGCGACGATCGCGCACAGCAGAAATTCACTTTCAATGAAGCCGGGCAGATTCGGTCCGACGTCATGCCCGAACTCTGCATGACGCTGCATGACACGACCGTACCGGGCGGCGGCGGTAATCCGCTGCACCTGATGCGCGACGTGATGTTCGAAACCTGCGACGACGCGATTGCCGATCGCCAGACCTGGGAGCTGCGCGCCGACTATGACGGACCGCAGGAGACCAGCGAAGAGCCGCCCTACGTCTTCAACCCGGCCGGTGCGATGGGTATGGGAACCGGCATGGGCATGGGAATGGGCCCGTAACGCCGCTGAACGGTCGCGATTGAATGGCACGACTCATCACACTCACCATTCTCCTCTTGTGGAGCTATAGCGCCCCCGCGCACCATTCCGTCATCGGCATCTACGACGACCAGCTCCGCTTCATCGCCGAAGTGGAAGTCAGGGAGTTCGAGTTGATCAGCCCGCATCCGCTGATCTTGGTCGAGGTCACGGCTATTCCCGAAGGACAGGACGCCAGCGGGATCGAAGTCGGCGAGACCTGGACGCTGGAGATGGACAATCTGCGCGAGCTCACTGCGCTCGGAATGCACGACGCAACCTTCGTGCCGGGCGATCAGATAGTCGTTGCCGTCGATCCGAGCCGGCATACGCGCTATCGCGAGAACACCTTGTATATACGCGCCATCGAACATCCGCGAGAAGGGTTCGTTTATCTGCACAATGTGCGCGATCTGGTTTCGGTTGACGACTCGGGCACGCACCTGCCCGAGTACATGCATCGCATCAACAACTGACAATCGGGACCGACCGGACCCTTCTCGCACGCTAACTCGAGCCGCCGAACGTCCGGCTCGATACCCGCCCGTCGACCGAGACACCACCATAGTCGACGCCCGTGAGCTGACACATGTCCGGCTTGAACGACGTCAGGTCGTCGACGTTGAAATCGGACAGGTGCCGGTGTCCCGCCGCGCGCGCCACCACCTGCATGAGTTCGACCGCGGCGCCGAAGAATCTTGCGAGCCGCTCCGCGGCGTCTTCGACCGGCAGCCGTGCCCGCAGCTGCGGTTTCTGCGTCGCGATGCCGACGGGACAGTTGTTGGTGTGACAGGCGCGCATGCCGAGACAGCCGATGGCCTGGATCGCCGCATTGGCGACCGCGACGCCATCCGCGCCGAGCGCCATCGCCTTGGCGAAATCGGCCGGATGCCGCAAGCCACCCGTAATGATCAGCGTGACGCCGCCCGCGTCGCAGGAATCCAGATGCCTGCGGGCTCGCGCGAGCGCGGGAACCGTCGGCACGGAAATATTGTCGCGGAAGATCAGCGGCGCGGCGCCGGTCCCTCCGCCTCTGCCGTCCAGGATGATGTAGTCGACGCCGATATCGAGCGCGGCGTCGATGTCCTTCTCGATGTGCTGCGCCGACAGCTTGAAGCCGACCGGAACGCCGCCGGTCCTGTCGCGGACCTCGGCTGCGAAATCGCGGAACTGGCTTAAATCTTCCCACTCCGGAAAGCGGGCCGGCGACACCGCGGGCTCGCCTTCGGGCAGGTTGCGCACCTCGGCGATCTTGCCCTGGACCTTGTTGCCGGGGAGGTGACCGCCGGTACCCGTCTTCGCGCCCTGGCCGCCTTTGAAGTGAAACGCCTGGGTTTTCTGCACCTTGTCCCAGGAGAAGCCGAAACGCGCCGACGCGAGCTCGTAGAAATAACGCGAGTTCGCCTGCTGCTCTTCGGGCAGCATGCCGCCTTCGCCGGAACAGATCCCGGTGCCCGCAAGCTCGGCGCCTTTGGAAAGCGCGATCTTTGCCTCCTCCGACAGCGCACCGAAGCTCATGTCTGAGACGAACAATGGAATATCGAGGCGCAGCGGTTTCTTCGCTTTCGGTCCGATCGTGAGATCGGTGCCGACGGTCTCGTCGTCGAGCAGCGGCAGCTTGTGGAGCTGACCGACGACGAATTGCAGGTCGTCCCATTTCGGCAGGCTGTCGCGCGGCACGCCCATCGCCGCAGACGGACCGTGATGACCGGTCTTGCTCAAGCCGTCGTTCGCGAGCTTGCGGATGAATTTGACGTGCGGCTCATCCGACGTGCCGGTCGGGTCCTGGTAGGCGCCCTGATAGGCATCGCGGTTGTACGGCTGCGGGTGCTCCTTGACCCAGGCCGCGATCTCGTCTTCGTCGACGAAGACCTTGCCGTCTTCTATCCAGGCTTTGAACTTCGCCAGCGTTTCGCTGTTGTTGTATTCGCTGACGCCGGAGTCGAGGCGGTAGTCCCAGCCATGCACGCCGCAGATGATGTTGTCGCCATCGATATGGCCGTCGGACATCAGCGCGCCGCGATGTGCGCAGCGTCCATAGAGGACGCTGACTTCATCATCGTAGCGGGTGACGACGAGATCGACGTTGGCGACGAGTGCATGCGAAGGGGTGCGGTCCTCGAGGTCGTCGAGGGAGTAGATCGGTGTCGGGTTCATGGTGCTGCCTGGGCTAGCCTCTCAAGGTTCGTACTTCGTGATGCCGCCCATGGCCGCGACGCGCGAGTTTGGCCCTTCCGCGACAAAGATGTTGCCGTCCGCGTCGACGGCGATGCCTTCGCCCGCTGCTCCATAGAAGTCGCCGGTGTCGTGCGGCGGGATGAAGGCCGTCACCCGATCTTCGTTCACGTTGCCGATGCGGATGCCTCTGACCCAATCCGGGTGCCGCTCGGGATCCGATTCGGAATCGATCGTGTAGAGCGTGTCGTCGTCGGTGATGAACAGACCGCTGATGCGACCGAACTGGTAGTAGGAGTCGACGTAGTTACCGTCCGCATCGAAGATCTGGATGCGGTGGTTGCCGCGGTCGGCGACGAACAGCCGGCCCTGCGAGTCCCATGCAAGCGCATGCCCGGTTCTGAAGTCGCCGGGATCGCCGCCGATTTCGCCCCATTCCATGAGGTAGTTGCCGTCGCTGTCGTAGCGGACGATGCGGCCGGTCTTGCCCTCGAGCTCGCCGCCGTACTGGCCGCTGTGCCCGTCCGCGACGTAGATGTCGCCGTTCGGCCCGGTGATGACGTCGTTCGGTTCGTTGAGATAGTCGGGGCCTTCGCCGGGAACACCGGCCTGGCCGAGGCGCAGCAACACTTCGCCCTCGGGGCTGAACTTGAAGACCTGATGACCCTTGGTGCCGGCGTCGTTGTTCTGCCAGTCCGTGACCCAGACGTTGCCGTCGCTGTCGACGTGCAGGCCGTGCGGCACGACGAACAGGCCCGCGCCGAACGAGGTCATGATCTCGCCGCTGTGGCGGTTGATCTTGAAGACCGCGTCGATGTCGCTGCGAATCTCGCAACCGGGATCCAGGAGTTCGATAGCGCCACAGCGATCGTACGCCCAGATGTGTCCGTCCGGGCCGATGTCGATGCCGGCGGTCGCGCCCCACTCGCGGCCATCGGGCATCGGCGCGAAATCGCGGATGATGTTCGAGATCGGGTTCGGCAGGTTACCGTCCGCAACGGGGTCGGTGACCTGCTGGTCGCTGGAGCATGCCGATAAACCGAACGCGATCGAAGTCGCGATGAAAAGAAAGGACCGATTGAATGTCATGGCGTCCTCCGGTGGCTGCGCGCATCGTTGTTGGTTTTGGTGGCGCGGAATGGGGCTGCTCGATTACAACAGAAATCCCGCTCGCGCGTCATCAAAGTCTGGAATCGGAGCAGCAAACCTGACAATCTGTGGAGAGAACAACTGGTCGTCGAGACGGGAGGGGGTCAATGAAGCGGTTTCTCGCGGCGCTTATCGTGTTCGCGGTCGCGTTGCCCGCGACGGCGCAGTGGCTTGACCGCCCGTGGCCGAATATCCCGCGCACGGCCGAAGGGCAGCCGGATCTCTCGGCGGAAGCCCCGCGTGGGCCGGACGGCAAGCCGGATTTCAGCGGCGTGTGGGATGGACCGCGCCCCGATCCCAATCTCGATCTCGCGATGCTCAAGCCCTGGGTCGCCGAACTCGCCCGCGAACGGCAGCAGAATTACTACCGGACGCGACCCTATTATCAGTGCCTGCCGAGCGGGCCCGAGACCGAGCGCTTCGGCGGTTGGAAGCGCATCATTCAATCGCCGACCGCGATCGCGATCCTGAGCGACGATCTGACCTATCGTGTCATCCACATGGACGGCCGCGAGCTGGAAGAAAACCCGCTACCGAGCTGGGCGGGTTATTCCGTTGGACGCTGGGAAGGCGACACGCTGGTCGTCGAGACCAACGGCTTCAATGACAGCACCTGGGCGGTGCGCTTCGGCGTTTCGCATTCGGAGGCCTTGCACGTCACGGAGCGCTACCGACGCGTCGACTTCGGTCACATCGAGGGCGAGGTTACGTTCACCGACGCGGAAGCGTTCACCGCGCCGTGGAGTTTCACCGTCAACATGGAGCTCGCAGCCGACACCGAGATGCTGGAGTCGATCTGCGAACGCGGCAGCGATAGCTGGGCGGGCAGCATGACCCAGGCCGCGGGCCGCGATGTCGCCGTTTCGCCCGAGGTTATGCAGCGCTACGTCGGTGCCTACACGGGAGTCTATGGCGGACGCGAGCGGACTTACGAGGTGTCGATCGCCGACGGCCAGCTGGTCGCCGAGATCGTCGGTGACTACACCCAGTCGGGCCTAGGGGCTGCCGGACTCGATGTGGGTGCGACGCGCCTGCTGATGCCGCTATCCGAGTCCCTGTTCGAAGGCTTGGGACTGAATTACGAGTTCATCGTCAATGACGAAGGCGAGGTCACGGACCTCATCGTGACGCACGTCTCCGGCGACTACACCTACTCGCGCGATCGTTAACCGATCCGGCGCTACGGCACCGTCCGGATCAGCACGCTGTTGGCGTTGAACAGCGGAATCAGCACGCGGTTGCGCCCCGTGTCGGCGCCGATATCGGCCGGCGCCTCCACGTCGGAGATGATGCAGTTCATCTCGCCGCCCGGTGACATCTCGTAGATGCAGGAGTCGCCCCAGCTCGACACCAGGATACGGCCATCGGCCATTGCGACCACGCCGTCCAGCTGTCCGCCCGAGTCTCCCGACAGCACGGTGTGACCGCCGCCGCTGATTCGAAACACTTCGCCGGAGCCGAACGTAACGACGATCGGGCCCTCGTCCGTGTCGAGCACGCCGTTCGGTGCGCCGAGCTGCGGGTCAGCCAACAGCGTGGAGACGCCGTTGGCATCGAGATGATAGATCGCATCCGTACCAGCCGGTGAAAAGGTCGCGTCCAGTCCCGTGTCCGAGAACAACACGCCGCCACCGATCGCGGGCGCAAGATCGTTCAGGAAGCTGGCGCCGTCCACGCAGGTCTCGCCTGCCGGTGCGCCCGTAGCGCGATCGAAGATCCGGATGCAAT